>JAJQEA010000380.1 GCA_021201905.1 Clostridia bacterium | reverse complement strand
TGAACATGCCCGCCTTCGCCGCCGCGGGCAATAAACAAACCATTGGGCCCACTGTGTTTGTGGCGTTCGGGGCTACGGCAGCGACCTATGTGGGGCAGAACCGGGGGGCGGGACGCATGGACCGGGTCCATCAGGGGGTCAAGTCCATACAGCTCATGATTCTGATTTGGAGCGCTGTTATGATTCTGGTCATCCATTTATCCGGAGACATGCTGATTCGCATATTTATCGATGCTTCGGAGACAGAGGTAATGAGTGCGGCAAGGACGTATTTTAAAGCAGTGGCGTGGTGCTATCCCTTCCTGGGAAGCATTTTCCTGTACAGAAACGCCCTGCAGGGTCTGGGATACGGGCTCATCCCCATGATGGGAGGCGTGTTTGAACTCCTTGCCAGGGCAGCCATTGTGGCGGCTGTGGCAGGCAGCTTCGGGTATATGGGAGTCTGCCTGGCAGACCCGGCGGCCTGGCTGGCAGCCCTGATCCCCATTGTGCCATACTACTTCTATAAAATTTCCAGAATTTCCCGGAAAGAAAGGCATAGTGGCGGAATCACGGCGGATGTGATATGATAAAAACGATTGTGACAGTTGGGTTCTGTACTGTTATAAAGAAATGAGGGCGGATGATATGACGGATGTGAGACAGCTTCCGGAGGCGTTTCTGGTGAAAATGCGGGAGCTTCTGGGGGAAGAGTACGGGCAGTACCTGGAAAGCTTCAAGGAGGAGTGGAAGCCCGGTCTCAGGGTGAACACCTGGAAAATAGAGCCGCGGGAACTGGCAAAGCTGGTGCCGTGGAACCTGGAGCCGGTGCCGTGGACGGACAATGGTTTTTATTACGATGAGACGCCGGATAAGGAGGCGTCAAGGCCCTCCAAGCATCCGGCCTATTACGCCGGGCTTTATTACCTCCAGGAACCCAGCGCCATGACTCCGGCCGCCATGCTGCCCGTGGTTCCCGGAGACAGGGTGCTGGACCTTTGCGCTGCTCCGGGAGGCAAGAGCACGGAGCTGGCGTCAAAGCTGAAGGGCCGGGGAATGCTTGTATCCAATGATATCAGCTATTCCAGAGCCAGAGCCCTTCTCAAAAACCTGGAGCTGGCCGGAGCAGCCAATATCTGTGTCACCAGCGAAGCGCCTGAAAAGCTGGCCGGCGTGTGGCCGGCGTTTTTTGATAAGATACTGGTGGACGCCCCCCCCCTGCTCCGGGGAGGGCATGTTCCGCCGCGATGAGGATATGGTGAAGGATTGGAATGAAAAGGGGCCGGAATACTACGTGCCCATCCAGCGCCAGATACTGGCCCAGGCGGCAGCCATGCTGAAACCGGGGGGATATATGCTGTATTCCACCTGCACCTTTTCCATGGAGGAGGATGAGGGGAATGTGGCCTATGTACTGGAGGCGTTTCCCCAGATGGAATTGTGCTGTCTGGACCTGGACAAAGTGCCGGGAGCTTGCGGCGGATTCGGGCTTTCCGGCTGCATGCGGCTCTTTCCGCACCGCCTGAGAGGAGAAGGGCATTTTCTGGCCCTGATGCGAAAAAAGGGCGGAAATGATGAAGAGGACAGGATGGAGCACGGCGGGGTGAGAGAAACTGCGGATAGGGGGATAGTGCCGCCCATAGACCCGTCAACAGTCAGGAAACGGGCCCTGGCCGTGGAAAAGAAAAAGGAGCTGGATGCATTTCTAAGGCAGAGCGGCGTGGAATGGGATTATGGGAGGATTGTCATACACCAGGACAACGCCTACTATCTGCCGGAGGGACTTGCATGGAACCTGCCCCTGAGATTTCTGCGCACGGGACTGCTTTTGGGCGAGTTTAAAAAGGGACGGTTTGAGCCGTCACAGGCCCTGGCCATGTCCATGAGGGCCGGACAATTTCCAAATACAGTCACCTTTCCCGCCGGTGACAGCCGGATTCTCCGCTACCTGAAGGGAGAGACCATTTCCCTGGAGGGGGATGAGGGACCGGTTAAGGGCTGGTGCCTGGCAGCCATGGAGGGATTTCCCCTTGGCTGGGCCAAAGGTACGGGAATGAGCCTGAAGAATAAGTACTATCTCGGCTGGAGATGGCAGTAGAAGGCAGGATGGAGCCAGTATAAGCAACACAATGAATATGGAGGGAACAGACCGATGGCTGATAAGGGCAGGAAAAACGGACCGATGCGTCTCGACCGGTTTCTGGCTGAGATGGGATTCGGAACCCGCACCCAGGTAAAGGACATGGTGAAGAAGGGACGCGTCCGGGTAAACGCGGAGGCGGTAAAGGACGGGGACCGGAAGGTGAATCCGGAATTGGACCTGATAGAAGTGGACAGGAGCCAGGTGGCTTACGCCAGAATGGAGTATTATATGCTCAATAAGCCCCAGGGCGTGGTGTCCGCCACCGAGGACAGGAAATACCCTACGGTGGTGGGGCTTATCAGGGAAGCTTTGAGAAAAGACCTGTTTCCGGTGGGCAGGCTGGACATTGACACGGAGGGGCTCCTTCTCATCACCAATGACGGGGAGCTGGCCCATAATCTGCTGTCGCCTAAAAAGCATGTGGATAAGGTATATCTGGCCCATGTGTCAGGCGGGCTGCCGGAGGATGCCGTAAGGCGGTTTGAGGAAGGGATTACACTGGAGGACGGCACCAGGACGCTTCCGGCAAAGCTTAAGATACAGGAAGCGGCAGGCCAGGGGAAAGAATGGCAGGAAGTGCTGGTCACCATAAGGGAAGGAAAGTTCCACCAGATTAAGCGGATGTTTGAGGCCCTGGGATGCAGGGTGGAGTATCTGAAACGGATATCCATGGGGCCCCTTACGCTGGATCTGGAGCTGGAACCAGGGGAATACCGTCCCCTGACGCCTGAGGAGGAGTCCTCCATAAAGGATTGCGGGAACCGCAGAAACCGTGTATAACTATATAAGAGTCACAGAAAACTTGTCAACATGTTTATAGACAGAGGAAAATAGGGAAAGATGAAGTTAAACAGGAAAAAAGCAGTTATATTTGATTTGGACGGCACCCTGGTGGATTCCATGTGGATGTGGAAGGCCATTGATGTAGAATACCTGGCCAGGTTTGGCCTTACCTGCCCGGACGACCTGCAGAAGGAAATCGAGGGCATGAGTTTCTCTGAGACTGCGGTGTATTTTAAGGAACGGTTCCGGTTAAAGGAGACACTGGATGAGATAAAGGATGCCTGGATTCAGATGTCCATAGAGAAGTACAGAAAGGAAGTGCCCCTGAAGCCGGGAGCCAGGGCTTTCCTGGAATTTATCTCAGGGAAGGGACTGGTGGCCGGTATTGCCACCAGCAATGGAAGGGCCATGGTGGATGCGGTTCTGGATTCCCTGGATATCCGCAGATACTTTAAAGTGGTGGCAACGGCCTGTGAGGTGGCTGCCGGCAAGCCTGCACCGGATATATACCTGAATGTGGCGGAGCGCCTTCAGGTGGCGCCGGAGGACTGTGTGGTGTTCGAGGATGTGCCTGCCGGCATCCAGGCCGGAAAGAATGCCGGCATGACTGTCTTTGCCGTGGAGGATGCGTTTTCACTGGAGATGAAGGAAGAGAAGGAAAAGCTGGCAGACTACTATATCAGGGATTATTACGAATTATTGGATGGAGCGGCAGGATGAAAAACGATTATTTACCGATGAACCGGAATGATATGAGCATCAGGGGATGGAAGCAGTGTGACTTTGTGTATGTGTCCGGGGACGCCTATGTGGACCATCCGTCCTTTGGTACAGCCATCATATCCCGGCTGCTGGAGGCCCATGGATACAAGGTGGGAATCATTGCCCAGCTGGACTGGAAGGATAAAAAGAGCATTGAAGTTCTGGGAAGGCCTAGACTGGGCTTCCTGGTATCGGCGGGAAACATGGATTCCATGGTGAACCATTATTCCGTGTCCAGGAAGCGCCGGAAGGAGGACTCCTATACACCGGGCGGCGTCATGGGAAAACGTCCTGACTATGCCGTGACGGTGTACTGCAACCTGATACGGTCCGCGTATAAGGATGTGCCTGTCATCATAGGCGGAATCGAGGCCAGCCTTCGCCGCCTTGCCCATTATGACTACTGGTCGGACAAGCTGAAGCGCTCCGTGCTGCTTGATTCCCAGGCGGACCTGATATCCTATGGAATGGGAGAGCGGTCCATTGTGGAGATTGCCGATGCTCTGGACAGCGGGCTGGATGTGAAGGACATTACCTTTATTGACGGGACAGTATATAAGACAAAAAGCCTGGAATCTGTTTATGATTATAAAATGCTGCCTGATTATGAGGCGCTTTTAAAGGACAAAAAGGAGTATGCCAGGAGCTTTTATGTCCAATACAGCAATACGGACCCATTTTCCGGGAAGCGTCTGGTGGAGCCCTATGGGAATCAGCTTTTTGTGGTACAGAATCCTCCTTCCAAGCCTTTGAGCCAGGAGGAGATGGATGGGGTATACGATCTTCCTTACATGAGGAACTACCATCCGTCCTATGAGGAGTTGGGCGGTGTGCCCGCCATCCGGGAAATCAAGTTCAGCCTGATCAGCAACCGGGGATGCTTCGGCGCATGCAGCTTCTGCGCCCTGACCTTCCACCAGGGCCGCATCATCCAGGCCAGAAGCCACGAATCCCTGGTGGAGGAGGCAAAGCTTCTGACAGAGGAGCCGGATTTCAAGGGTTATATCCATGATGTGGGCGGACCCACTGCGGATTTCCGTTTCCCTGCCTGTGAAAAACAGCTGACAAGCGGCGCCTGTCCGGGCCGCCAGTGCCTTTTTCCTGAACCTTGTAAGAATCTGCGGGCTGACCACAGCGATTACATTGCTTTGCTTAGAAAGCTGAGGGCGCTTCCAAAGGTAAAGAAGGTATTCATCCGTTCCAGTATCCGGTTTGACTATGTGCTGGCGGATTCCAACCGGAAATTTTTAAGGGAACTGTGTGAGTTCCATGTCAGCGGTCAGCTCAAGGTGGCGCCGGAGCATGTGGCGGACAAGGTGCTGACCCGTATGGGAAAGCCCAAAAACAGCGTTTACCGCCAGTTTGTGAAGGAGTATAAGGAGATGAACCAGAGGCTGGGCAAGGAGCAGTATCTGGTGCCCTATCTCATGTCCTCCCATCCCGGTTCTTCCATGAAGGAGGCAGTGGAGCTGGCTGAGTATCTCAGGGATTTGGGCTATATGCCGGAACAGGTACAGGACTTTTACCCCACCCCATCCACTGTTTCCACCTGTATGTATTACACGGGATATGACTGCCGGACCATGGAGCAGGTCTATGTGCCGGTCAATCCCCATGAGAAGGCCATGCAGAGGGCCCTGATCCAGTACAGGAATCCCAAGAATTATGATTTGGTGGCAGAAGCCCTGAAGATTGCGGGGCGCACGGATTTAATCGGATATGACAGAAAATGCCTGATTCGCCCAAGGGACGGATACAGGGGCGGCGGGACGGCCCCGGCGGCGGGAAGGACCGCGCCATCAGGAAAGGCCGCGCCGTCAGGAAAGACCCCGCCGTCAGGTAAGGCAAAGGGAACCGGATATAAGGCGGACGGTCAGGGAAAACCCAGCCAGAAGCCTAAGAAGACCATTCGCAACATCCACAAAAAGAAAGGAACGTGACAGGTATGAAGATTGCTGTAGTGACCGGAGCGTCCTCCGGTATGGGCAGGGAAACCATCATCCAGCTGTGGGAACATTTCAGGGGCTTTGATGAGATCTGGATTATAGCCAGGAGAAGAGAGCGTCTGGACGAACTGGACCGCCAGGTGGGGGTACCCCTGCGCAAATTTGCGCTGGACCTGACAAGGGAACGTGACAGGGATGTGCTGTTACAGGCCCTTGCCGCCGTGAAACCTCAGGTAAAATTTCTGGTCAATGCAGCAGGCTTTGGTATGATTGGGCAGGTGGAGGAGCTGAGCTTAAAGAGCGAGACGGACATGGTGGCCTTAAACTGTGAGGCCCTGTGCGCTGTAACTCGCATGGTGCTGCCCTATATGGAACGCAACAGCCGGATAATCCAGTATGCGTCCTCCGCGGCGTTCCTGCCCCAGCCCGGATTTGCCATCTATGCGGCCACAAAATCCTTTGTCCTCAGCTACAGCAGGGCTCTGAACCAGGAGCTGAGAAGCAGGAGAATCTATGTGACGGCAGTGTGTCCGGGGCCGGTTAAGACGGAGTTCTTTGACATTGCCGAGACCACAGGCGTGATTCCTCTCTATAAGAGGTTAGTCATGGCAAATCCAAAGCGTGTGGTGCAAAAGGCCATCCGGGACAGCGTTGCGGGCAGGGAGATATCCGTCTACGGCATTACCATGAAAGCCTTCCGGCTGCTGTGCAAGGTGCTTCCCCACCGCATGCTGCTGGCAGTCATGAGCTTCATGAATGAATAATTACCTATGAAGGAGTGCCGCCATATGCAGACACTGACAATTACCCAGAATGAGGCCGGACAGCGGCTGGATAAGCTTCTTACAAAATATCTGAACCAGGCCAGCAAGGGGTTTCTCTATAAAATGATGCGCAAAAAGAACATAACCCTGAATGGAAAGAAATGCGATGGTTCCGAACGTCTGGAGGAGGGAGATCAGGTAAAGCTATTCCTGTCGGATGAGACCATAGAAAAGTTTTCCGCACCGGACATCAGCAGGTATGCCGGCAGGCCCACAGACAGCGGGAGTGCAGGCGCATCCGCCAAAGAAGCGGAGAGCGCAGTCCGGGAAACCGGGGAGGGATCCCGGGAACACAGGAGCCTGGATGGAAGAAAACGTCTGGACATTGTCTATGAGGACCAGCATATCCTGGTGGTGAATAAGCCATCCGGCATGCTGTCACAGAAGGCAAAGGACAGCGACATGTCCCTGAATGAATACATCCTCAACTATCTGATTGATTCAGGAAAGCTTCCCATATCCCAGCTGCGCACCTTTAAGCCGTCTATCTGCAACCGGCTGGACCGGAACACCAGCGGACTGGTGGTGGCCGGAACATCCCTGGCAGGCCTCCAGGTGATGAATGAGGTCTTTAAGGACAGAAGCATACACAAGTACTACCAGTGTCTGGTTGCCGGTGAGATAAAGGAGAAACAGCTGATTGCAGGCTTCCTGAAAAAGGATGAGAGCAGGAATACTGTAAGCATTTATCCTCTGGAAGTGGAGAACAGCGTCCCTATCATGACCGAATATCTGCCGGTGTGCGGCAACGGAACATTCACACTGCTGCAGGTGACCCTGATTACAGGAAGAAGCCATCAGATTCGCGCCCATCTGGCGTCCATTGGCCACCCCATTGTGGGAGACTATAAGTATGGAAGCCGAAGTATCAACGATACGGTGAAAAAGAAGTACGGGGTCCGGTCCCAGCTCCTTCATTCCTGGAGGCTGGTCATGCCTGAAACACTTCCTGCGCCCCTGGAGCATCTGAGGGGAGAGGCGTTTACCGCCGGTCTGCCGGTGATGTTCAACACGGTTATGGAAGGTGAGGGATTGAAAAGATAAGAAAGAGCATTCCGAAAGATGTGTGTCGGGATGCTTTTTTCTTATGTAAATATATTGGCTGATTCATTAGAAAAGTTGGGGCTGATTTCTGATAAGGAATATTATTGAAATGTTGAAATTGTATTTTTTCGAAAAAAGATGGAAATTATACATATCTTTGATGTATTTATCGACATTATATCGGGATTTTATAAGTCCAAACTGGGAAAAAATATGTTTCTTCATTTCAAAGGCTCAAAAAACGTGCGGTGGAGGAGCCGGTTTTATATTTTTAGTGACTATAATATTCCTTATCCGAAGTTGAGAAAACACAAGCTGATGAAAGGAGTGGTTTAATCTTGCTAATACAGCATAACATATGTGCACTTAACACATTCAACAATTTAAACACAAACAAAAAAAGCTGGATAAAAATTTTGGAGAGGCTATCTTCCGGTTATAAGATAAACCGTGCAGGCGATAATGCGGCCGGACTGGCTATTTCGGAAAGCATTAGTTCGCTTGTCAACTGAACTGACAAGGCGGAAAACAACGTAAGGGATGGAATCGGCCTGATACAGACTGCGGAAGGCGCCATGCAGGAGATTCACAGTATGCTCCAACGCGCGAGGCAGCTTAGCTTAACGTCCTCTAACGGAACCTACAGCGGAAATAACCGCCAGATGATGGAACAGGAACTGGGGGAGCTGATGGAGGAGATAGACCGGATTGCCCGGAATACCGATTATAACGGAATAAAAATACTACAGGGAGCAGCTGGCGGGGCCCTTGCCGGGGCTGTTTCCGGTACGGTTACATTTCCTGATGACACCAAGCTTCCGGGCTGGGTACAGGATAACGGTTCCTTTGCAGCGGGAAAACTGGACAAGACACATACGACGCAGGAGAATTACAGAGGCACCAACTATTCCATTGACCATGCGTCGGCTGTTCTTGACTTTTCCGCATTAACGGCTGCCAACGTTGGCCAGCTGAATGGTACGGGGTTTTATACCACTTGCTTTACCTGCGATAATTATTACAGCATTGAGTTTACGGACGGTCCCTCCGGCATGGTGGAGAACGGTAATACCTTTGTTTATAAAATCAGTCTGAACGGAATCACTACAGGCACGGAGCTGGCAAACGCGATTGTAGCCGGGACCCAGGGCGGAAAGCCAAACGGCCATTTTACACACTTTGCGGCCGATAGAGACAAGCTGATTGTGTATGACGACCGGTCATCAGGAACCTCCCCTGTGCCGAATGATCCTGACGGCTGGGGCTCATGGGATTTTCCTGATTTCAATGTCAACCATGCCAGCTACCCTGGCAAAGGTAAGTTTGGAAACGGGATAGCCACCTTTGTGCCGGATGCTAATGGGGTTCCCATTCCTGATTACGATATTATTTTTCAGATAGGTCCAACGAGTGAAGAAAAACTTGAAATCGATCTGCCTTACATAACCATGAAGCAGTTGGACATGCAGGAAATCCACATTAACAGCCAGAAAAGGTCCTTTATAGCAAATGAAAAGTTAGAAAAGGCCATCACCTTTATCAGCCAGGAACGCGGACGAATGGGTGCTTACCAGCAGAGGCTGGAACATGCCGAAGGTTCTCTGGCAGTTACACGTGAAAATTTAACCAGTGCGGAGAGCTGGATCCGCGATACTGATATGGCTGATGAAATGACCGCCTATACGAAAAACAACATTCTTCTTCAGGCAGCACAGTCCATGCTGGCACAGGCCAATACCATGCCGAATCATGTTATGAATTTACTTCAGTGACGTTGTGAGATTACGTGCTGGCATTGAAGCGGACATTGAATCGGAACCAGGGAAATCTTGACAGGAATTCATCTTTGGGTTATGCTAGATAATGTTTGAAAATGCCATTTTTTTGCTGCTGTTTTTCCCGTGTGGAGTATAGCGGACGAGAGGGGATTTTCAGGCAAATTCTGTACAAGTAAAAACAGCGTTCCGGCCAAAGACGGCCTGGTGCTGAGGAAATGAGAGGGATATATCAGATGGGAAAGATTATACTGACCGGCGACCGCCCCACAGGACGGCTTCACGTAGGACATTATGTGGGCTCTTTAAAGCGCAGGGTGGAGCTGCAGAATTCAGGAGAGTTTGATGAGATTTATATTATGATAGCCGATGCCCAGGCGTTGACAGACAATGCGGACAACCCGGAAAAGGTGCGTCAGAACATCATAGAGGTGGCTCTGGACTATCTGGCATGCGGACTGGACCCGGAAAAATCCGTTCTGTTCATCCAGTCACAGGTGCCTGAGCTGTGCGAGATGACGTTTTACTATATGGACTTAGTGACCGTATCCAGGCTTCAGCGCAATCCTACCGTAAAGTCTGAGATTCAGATGCGCAACTTTGAGGCCAGCATTCCGGTGGGCTTTTTCACGTATCCGATCAGCCAGGCAGCGGACATCACTGCCTTTAAGGCAACCACTGTTCCGATAGGGGAGGACCAGGCGCCCATGATTGAGCAGACCAGAGAAATCGTCCATAAGTTCAACAGTGTCTACGGGGATACCCTGGTGGAGCCGGACATCCTTCTGCCGGACAATAAGGCGTGTCTGCGCCTGCCCGGTGTTGACGGCAAGGCCAAGATGAGCAAATCCCTTGGAAACTGTATTTACCTGTCTGATTCCGAGGACGAGATAAAGAAGAAAATCATGTCCATGTTCACGGATCCCAATCACCTGAGGGTGGAGGATCCGGGACAGGTGGAAGGAAATCCTGTGTTCATTTATCTGGATGCGTTCTGCCGGGATGAGCATTTTGAAAAATACCTGCCGGATTACAAGAACCTGGATGAGCTGAAAGCTCATTACACCAGAGGCGGTTTGGGTGATGTGAAGGTGAAACGGTTCCTCAACAGCGTGCTTCAGGATGAACTGAGGCCCATCCGTGAGCGCCGCAGGGAAATCGCTAAGGACATTCCGGCTGTTTACCGTATTCTGGAGGAGGGCAGCCGCAAGGCAGAGCAGAAGGCGGCCCAGACCCTGGCTGAGATGAAGAGGGCCATGAAAATCAATTACTTTGAGGATAAGGAATTGATTGCGGAACAGGCTGAGCGGTTCAGGGCTGAGATGGAGTAGATTTTAAATGAATGGAAGGCTCCGGCAGAGAATGCCGGGGTCTTTTTCCGTTACATGGTACAACGGAGGCGTAATTTTTTGGCGTTTTTTAGAAAAACCTGTTGACTCTGCCCTTAGGTCAGAGCTTATACTTGGAACAGATTCGAATCAGGCAGACAGAAAATGAATGGAGGAGCGAACCATGCTGACCATAGGACAGATGTCAAAGGTATGCGGAGTGAGCGTTAAGACACTGCGTCACTATGATAAGATAGGTCTTTTAAAGCCCCAGAGAATAGATGAGATAAACGGATACCGGTACTACGAGGACGCTCAGATCGGCACCATGCTTTTGATTGGAAGGCTGAAACGGTATGGTTTTTCCCTTATGGAAATTCAGACTCTGCTTACCATCCCGGACAGCAGGGAGTTGCTGCGGCAGCTGTACAAACAAAGATTCCGCCTGGAGCGGCAGATGGAGCATATTTCCATAACCATCAGGGAAATGGGGTATCATCTGGAAGAATTTGAAAGGACAGGTGACATTATGAGTTATCAGAACAATTATGAGATTCAAATAAAGGAAGCAGAGGAACAGGTTCTTGTTACCCAGAGACACAAGATGTCAGTGGAGGAATTCGGCACATACTACGGAAAAATATATGAAAAAATTGCCAGGGAACACATGACCATAAACGGGGTGATCATGGCTATCTATCACGACCAGGAATTTGACCCGGCTTACAGCGATATCGAACTGGGCGTGGGTGTCACGGAGCGGGATAAGGCTGGCCTTGTCATGCCGGGCTGTCTGTGCGCCGCGACCATCCACACGGGTCCCTATTCTGGACTGCCGGATGCCTACGGCGCCATCGTGGCCTGGATAAACGCCAATGGCTATCACATGAACGGGATGCCGTTTGAGATTTACCGCAAGACCCAGTTTGACAAGCTTCCGCCGGATGAGTGGGTGACAGAGATTTTCTTTCCGGTAAAAAAGTAGAGGAACGCATAAACGGTAAGCCTTGAGGAATAAAAGGACCCGCGGTACCCGATGAAAGGGAACCGCGGGTCAAAATATTTTATACTATTCTAAAATCCGGACTGCTTTTGCTCCCTCCAGCGGCCTGTAGTCCATTTCCGCCAGTTTTACGCCATTCCTCGCATTGCTTGCGTGTATGACCTGATTGTCTCCAATATAAATCGCCGCATGTACCAGGGAAATGGTGTGATTTTCATTTTCTTTCCCATACAGGATCAAATCTCCGTCCTCTATCTTGTCTATGTCTATTTCTGTGCCTGCTGTGAGCAGACCCTCTGTGCTGTGGGGCAGTTCAATTCCTGCCAGCTTATAAATTTCCTTCACAAAACCGGAACTGTCAACACCTGTTTCCAAATCCGATCCAAACGTCTGGAACGGATTTCCAATATAGTCTTTCACCAGACGCACAATATCCGCACCCTCAACCATTTGTCTGGAATCGCTGGAGCCTTTGGCGGAAACCTGGGGTTCCATACCATTACCGGCAAGGGTTGGGGCTGCGGCCGGCTCGGAATCCGTCTGGTTCGCAGCGCCTTTTTCTGATATTGAAATAAATGCCGGAATTATACATATAACCACCACTGCGGCCAAAACTGCCGCCGCCCATGTATAGTGTTTCTTTTTTATGATTTCACAAATCCTTTCTTCCATCTCGGAATGCTTTATAAAACACGCGCCTGTCAGCCATGATGTTCTTTGGTTGTCAGCCAGACGGAGCAGAAGCAGCGCGTAACTCTTCCGGAAATACAGTCCTTTGCCTGCCAGAGCCTCCTCATCGCAGGCCAGCTCCATATCTCTGTTTAAGTAAGAGACCAGCACCCATACGAATGGGTGAAACCAGTAAATGCACACAGTCAGATACAGAAGGTACTTTGTGAGGATATCCCGGTTTTTGATGTGAGCCCATTCGTGCTCAAGGATGCATGTAAGCTCGGTTCCCCTCAGGCACAGCTTTGCCGGCAGCAGGATGACCGGCCGGAACAGCCCATAAGTCAGGGGACCTTCAACCTGGTCTGAAACCCGGATTTGCATTGTGGGGACAAGACGGTGTTTTCCCAGCCATTCCTGGCACAGGTCCATGTCCCTGGGGGCCACTGGCAGAGATATCCGGTATCTCTTTAAGCACTGGACATGACGGAACAGAACGACTGCTGCCAGGGATAAAGCGGCAATCAGCCAGATGATTTCCACAACATGAAAAAGCGTATTTAGTGCTGCCCTGGCAGGAAGGGTAAGGGCCGGCCGGATCTTCGGCGTTGTCCCCTCATTTAAAGAATAAAAAGAGGTTTCTCCAGCGGGAGGTGTCTCCCCGGATACCTGTTCAGCCACCAGAGGAATTCTATCTGCCCACGATACCGGCGTCCATTTGACCGGGACTGAAAAGGGCAGCAGCAGGCATATCATAACGCACAGCCACAAGAATACAAGGAAACGTCTGGGTACACGTCCGGACAGGAATCTTCGGAATATGAGAACCAGCAAAATCAGAAAGGAACCCCCTACACCCATTTCCAGAAATGTTTTCATAATTTACCTCATTTCAAATCATCCACCAGTTTCTTCAGACGTTCCACTTCCTCCGCCGCCAAGGTCCGTCCGCCCAGAAGCGACGCAATCAGCAGATCCTTTGAGCCGCCGTACATTTTATTGATCAGCTCGTCGGTCTCGGTTTTACGGGCCTCCTCGATACTGATTAGGGGGCGGCAGATAAACCCGGGTTCAATCCGGAGAACCGCGCCTTTTTCAATGCATTTTTTTTATGACCGTGTAGGTGGTCGTTTTACTCCACTGGATCTGCTCCTTTAACAATTCCGCGATTTGCTTTGCTGACAGCTCACCCTCCCTCCATAGCAATTCCATTACCTTTAATTCTGAATCAAACAGTTTTACCGACATAAAAACCTCCGTTCTATTGCAATAGAATATAGTTATTCTACTATGATAGAACGGAGCTGTCAATACGTTTTTCTAAATCATTTCCAATGAAAATTTTCCCTTCCGGCGCCAATCTCAAAATGATATTTCACTATGCCAATATCAATCAGGGACATAGGGCGGTTGTCCGTTGGGCGGATGGATACGGCGTTACCGCTGGCTTCGATAAAAAAATTCTGTTTGTTGAGACCGGTTGGAGCAAGAACAGCCGCATTCATGCCGTCTATAAACCATCTGTCACTGCACGGCTTACATAATCGTTCCATGCTCTTTGACTTATGCTGCGTACCGCCAGTAGTGCCATAACCAATCGCGATGACACCGACCAGCTCCTCGCCGGCAGCTAACGAGACGGGACATTTTTTCGCACTGTACGTATTTGTAACCCAACACGAATTAAGGCCGGCCTGTTGAGCCTTGATCATGAGGCGCGCTCCATAGTAGCCGCACTCCTCATAAAAACCGTCCTGCTTTTTGGCTGCCAAAGCAATGTAGTTGTTTACATTTTTAAATCGCCCCAACAGGGGAATCATGCTTTTAAATGCCTCCCCATGTTCCGTTACCAGCTGAATATGCAGCTGTCCCAGCCGGTTACACTGGTCAATTTCTTCTCTCAGTCCATCTGCCACCGCAGGTGGAAGTGGCTTCGATGTATAGTTCCTGACTGCGTGTCTTGCCCTGATTGCTTCTGATTCCGTCATAATATGTTCCTCCTGATTTTCAACTCATGCTACAGCATTACCTTGTTAAGCAGTATCCGTTCTGTAAGAGCGCCCCAATCGCCATTGTCATACTGTACCCCTTTCATATTAGCCATGGCTGCCAGACCGTGTACGGCTGCCCACATTACCAGCAGGTCGTCTCTTAACTCCTTTTCATCAATGTTCAGTTCCCTCATTCCTCTTTTTGCGCCATTTACAAAAATCTCAAATGGAGTAAAGGAGCTGTTCCATGTGATTTCAGTTTCTTTTATTTGGATGCCCAGATATTCACTGTCAAATAAGAAATTAAAATAGTGGGGATACCTTGCAAAAAATTCCACATAGGCCACGCCCATGGAAATAGCAACATTATGACAGGGATTATCTTCAACTGCCTGTTTTAGAGCGGCAGCGAATCGGTCGATCACATAAGCATACATTCCCCGGAGCAGCTCATCAATATTTCCAAAGTGATTGTAGCAGGCGGTTGCTGACACACCTACTTGTTTCGCCACCTTTCGTAAAGAAAATTTTTCAATTCCCTGCTCATGGATTAGCTCAATTCCCTGTTCGATGAGCGTTTCCTTTAAATTTCCAAAATGATATGGCTTTTTTTCGCTTGTATCTGTATTCATATTCCATTCCTCCAAATTAACAGGTGTTAATATATAGTATATCCCCAATATTAACATATGTCAATATAAACATAACGAATATAGTTCTGGCTGAAGTACAGATGATGCAGGCTCCCATACAGCTTCCCGCATCACTTGTTTTTCAATTTTATGAAGATATCCTTAATATCCCATACCCTCCATTGACTTGCCCTCTTTGGTCCCATATACTGGATCATATAGTAAATTTCGTTTGGGCACAGGGGAATGGAGGATGTATGATGAAACATTTGGGCTGGGAAAGGGGATGGGCAAAGAG
>JAJQEA010000298.1 GCA_021201905.1 Clostridia bacterium | reverse complement strand
CGCGTACCCCACCCCACGAATATCCTCATCTTGACAATCCCCCAATAATATTGTACAATTCTCTGAAACTATCCACACAAATACATCCATTACAGGCCCCGGCCGTGTTTTCCGGGCTTTTGGGACCGTAAAATATGAAATAATAGGAGTTGATTTTTTTGGACCCATCGGGTGACAGTATTGCCATACGTGTCGTTATCATTATTATTTTACTGGGACTTTCCGCTTTTTTCTCGTCGTCGGAGACCGCCCTCACAACCGTCAATAAAATCCGTATCAGGACATTGGCAGAAGGGGGGAACAAATCTGCGCAGTGGGTTATGAAACTGTCTGAGAATCAGGGAAAGATGCTCAGCGCCATTTTAATCGGCAACAATGTGGTAAATCTTTCGGCCTCTTCCATGCTTACCGTACTGGTAACAGAAATATTTGGAAATAAAGCCGCTGGAGCCGCGACCGGCGTACTGACGCTTTTAATTTTGATTTTTGGTGAGATAACACCTAAGACAATGGCTACCCTGGAGGCGGAGGGTTATTCCCTGCGGGTGGGCCATTTGATTCACATTCTGATGACAGTGCTGACCCCTCTCATTGTCCTTATTAACTGGATGTCTCTGATTGTCCTTAAGGCCCTTCATGTGGACCCTGATAAGAAGAACGACGACATTACGGAGGACGAGCTCAGGACCATTGTGGACGTGGGCCATGAAAAGGGCGTCATCGAGTCGGAAGAACGTGAGATGATTAACAATGTGTTTGACCTGGGAGATTCTGTGGCAAAGGATGTCATGGTTCCCAGAATCGATATGGTGTTTGTTGACATTGAGGCTGATTATGACGACCTGATTCAGATATTCAGGGAGGAGCATTATACCAGGCTTCCGGTCTACAAGGAGACAACGGACAATGTGGTGGGCATCATCAATATTAAAGATCTGCTGCTGGTGGAGGACAAGGCGTCCTTTTGCGTGTCGGATTACCTGCGCCAGCCATTTTATACCTTTGAGTCCAAAAAACTGTCCGAGCTGATGATGGAGATTAAGAAGTCGCCCAACAATATTATCATTGTCCTGGATGAGTACGGCGCCACGGCCGGGCTCATTACCCTGGAGGATATCCTGGAAGAAATCGTGGGCGATATCCGCGACGAGTATGACGAGGATGAGGAAGAGGAGCTGGTGGATTTGGGAGACGGCCAGTATCTGGCGGAGGGCTCCATGAAGCTGGATGATCTCAACGACATCCTGGATTTAGAGCTGTCCTCTGAGGACTATGATTCCGTGGGAGGTCTTGTCATTGACCGCCTGGAACACCTGCCTTCCCAGGGCGAAGAGGTGGTGTGCGGCAACGTGCGCCTGGTGGTGGAGCAGGTGGAGAAGAACCGCATTGACAAGGTACATTTGTACATTCTTCCCGGGGAGAATGAGGAGAAATAAACCGCTCATAAAATGCTTGCATTTTGGGACAATATATGCTAGAATAAGTCGTTGTGACAAGAAATAGATGGTCCTCTGTTACTGTGAGCAGTGAATCTAATTTACTGCCGGCGTATTAAGAACATCCAATAGATGAAGGAGGTTCACACGATGAACGACATTATTAAGAACATTGAAGCAGCCCAGTTGAAGGAAAGCGTACCCAGCTTTAACGTTGGCGATACCGTTAAGGTATACAACAAGATTAAAGAGGGAAACCGCGAGAGAATCCAGATTTTCGAGGGAACTGTCATTAAGAGACAGAACGGCGGAGCCAGAGAGACCTTTACCGTAAGGAAGAACTCTAATGGTATCGGCGTTGAGAAGACCTGGCCATTACATTCCCCAAGCGTTGACAACGTAGAGGTTGTACGCAAGGGTAAAGTAAGAAGAGCGAAGCTGAACTACTTAAGAGACAGGGTTGGTAAGGCTGCCAAGGTTAAAGAATTAGTTAAATAATCAGGTAGTGGAAGTGAGAATAGAGTTTGCAGATGCAAACTCTATTTTATTAAGCAGGCGGCATACCCGGAAGCAGTCCGGGAAGTGCCTTAAGAGATAGGTGCGGGTACATGGATTTTTATGTGAATGAGGATACGGCGTGGCTGAGAAAAGCAGTCCGCTGGGCGGTCAATGTGGTGTTGGTTCTGGCCTGTGCCTGGTTCCTGGTCTACAGTTTCTGTACTCAGGTGCCTGTGTCGGGGGGATCCATGCAGCCGGTTTTGGACGCGGACGACGTGGTCCTGGTGAACCGCCTGATTTACGATGTGGGAAGGCCGGAACGGTTTGACATCGTGGTATTTGAGCGCGAGGACCACAAGAAGAATGTGAAGCGGATCATCGGTCTTCCCGGCGAGACCGTGCAGATTAAGGGCGGTTATATATTCATTGACGGCGAGCTCTTAAATGCCGAGGACGGCCTGGAACAGGTGTCCCTGGCAGGAAGGGCGGACACTCCCATCAAGCTGGAGGACAACGAGTATTTCCTGCTGGGAGATAACAGGGACAGCAGTGAGGACAGCCGGTTCCCAAATATTGGAAATGTAAAAAGAGAACAGATACAGGGCAAAGTCTGGTTCAGGATGTTCCCCCTTCTGAAACTGGACTTCATCCATTCAAGATAGAACAGGAGTTTACAAATTATGAACATTCAGTGGTATCCTGGTCATATGACCAAGGCTAAGCGGGCCATGAAGGAAGATATGAAGCTGATTGACCTGGTAATAGAGCTGGTAGACGCCAGGGTTCCCCTTTCCAGCCGGAATCCGGACATCGATGACCTGGGCGCGGGCAAGGCCAGGATGGTGCTTCTCAACAAATCGGATCTGGCGGACGAGCGGCAGAATGCCCGCTGGGCGGCCTGGTTTGAGGACAAGGGCATTCACGTGGTGAAGATTGACGCCAGGAACAAGGGAACCCTTAAGCAGGTGCAGTCCGTAATCCAGGAGGCATGTAAGGAAAAGATAGAGAGGGACCGGCGCAGGGGCATACTCAACCGTCCCATCCGTACCATGGTGGTGGGGATTCCCAATGTGGGCAAGTCCACCTTCATCAATTCCTTTGCTGGAAAGGCCTGCGCCAAGACGGGCAACAAGCCCGGCGTCACCAAGGGAAACCAGTGGATACGCCTGAATAAGACGCTGGAGCTTTTGGACACCCCAGGTATCCTGTGGCCCAGGTTTGAGGACCAGCAGGTGGGCCTTAAGCTGGCTCTCATCGGCTCCATCAATGACCAGATTCTCAACAAAGACGAGCTGGCCTGCGAGCTTATCCGCTTTTTGGAAAAGCGTTATCCCCAGGTGCTGGCTGAACGGTTCGGTCTGGAGACAGAGGGAAAGGAAGCGGCGTTTATCCTGGAAGAAATTGCCAGGGTCCGGGCCTGCCTGTTAAAAGGCGGGGATCTGGATGTGTCCAGGGCGGCGGCCCTGCTTCTGGATGATTTCAGGGCGGGAAAGCTGGGACGGATCACGTTGGAGGAGCCGGAGAATCAAAAGGACAAGGTGGAATAACAATGGCTGCAAGGGTGTTAAAGGGAGAGAAGCTGGAGCAGGAAATGGCCCGTCTGGAGGCCATGGCGGAATACGAGAAGGAATATGACGCATATACTTATATCTGCGGCATTGATGAAGCCGGACGCGGCCCTCTGGCCGGACCGGTGGCAGCGGGAGCCGTGGTGCTGCCAAAGGGATGCCGTATCCTGTACCTCAACGATTCCAAGAAGCTGTCGGAGAAACGCCGCGAGGAGCTGTTCCTGGAGATAAAGGAAAAGGCTGTTGCATGGAACGTGGGCCTGGCAACGCCTGCCAGGATCGACGAGATCAATATTCTCCAGGCCACCTACGAGGCCATGAGGGAGGCGGTGAAGGGCCTTGCCGTGAAGCCGGAAGTCCTTCTCAACGACGCTGTCACCATTCCCGGGCTGGATGCGGTGCAGGTGCCTATTATTAAAGGGGATGCAAAGAGTCTGTCCATAGCGGCGGCCAGCGTCCTGGCAAAGGTCACCAGGGACCATATGATGGCTGAGTATGAGGAGCTGTTTCCGGGATATGGATTCGCCAAACACAAGGGATACGGGACGGCGGCCCACATAGCTGCCATCAGAGAGCTTGGACCCTGCCCCATTCACAGGAGAAGCTTTATCAGAAATATAGTTCAGGCGGATACATAGGAGCCAGGCGGATACATAAGAGCAGATGGATACAGAAACAGGCGGATTCGTATGAATAAGAGACAGACAGGCAGCCGTTATGAGGAAACAGCGGCTGCCTTTTTAACAAGTAAGGGTTACCGCGTGCTGGAACGGAATTTCCGGTGCCGCCAGGGAGAAATTGATTTGATTTGCCGCCATGGCAGATATCTTGTTTTCGCGGAGGTAAAATACCGCTTTGGGCTGTCCATGGGAAGCCCGACAGAGGCTGTTGACGCCAGGAAGCAGGAGCGGATACGGCGGGCAGCGGCCTTTTATCTGTACAGCCATGGAATGGGCGCGGATGTTCCCTGCCAGTTTGACGTGGTGGGAATTCTGGGCAGTGACATTGAGCTGATACAGGATGCATTTTGAATATTAGGAGGCAATGGTGTTATGGATATAAACTGGAGCTATAAGAACAAGTCCCATGTATTTGACACAAAAGACAGTACAGGCGTTCCCTACCTCTCATTTAAGGCGCTGGATGATACCGGGCTGGCAGTCAATGGTTTTTCCACCCGCATGGGCGGAGCCAGCAGGGGAAAGTTCTCCACCATGAATTTCTCTTACAGCAGGGGAGACGCGGCGGAGGATGTGCTGGAAAACTTTACGCGCATGGCGGCTGCCCTGGGAGTGGAGCGGGACCGGATGGTGGTGTCCCACCAGACCCACACGGTCAACCTGCGCCGGGTGACCCGGGAGGATGAGGGAAAGGGCATTGTCAGGGAAAGGGATTACAGGGACATCGACGGCCTGATTACCGATGTGCCGGGGCTTACCCTGGTGACCTTTTATGCGGACTGTGTGCCCCTGTACCTGCTGGACCCGGTGAACCGGGCCATCGGGCTCAGCCATTCCGGATGGAGGGGGACGGTTAAACGCATGGGACAGGTGACGGTGGATGCCATGAGGGAAGCCTTTGGCACAAGGCCGGAGGATCTGATTGCATGTGTGGGCCCCAGCATCTGCCGGGACTGCTTTGAAGTGGGCGGTGAAGTGGTGGAGGAATTCAGGGAAGCCTTTGGGCCGGAGCACTGGGAAGAACTGGTTTGCCAGGGAAAAAGGCCCGGAAAGTACCAGCTGGATTTGTGGAAGGCCAATGAAATCATTTTCCGTGAGGCGGGCATACGCCGGGAGAATATCCATATCACTAACATTTGCACCATGTGCAACAGCGATTACCTCTTTTCCCACAGGAAAGTGGGGGAGGAGCGGGGAAACCTGGCAGCGTTTCTGTGCCTCAGGTAGCGCGATGGCTGCCATGGAAAAAGGAGGATGGGCTATGGATGTATTATTGGAGGAGTGGTCTCCTGTATGCAGCATACAGGCTGTTGTGGAGGACAATGGACAGGCGGTTTATTTTTACCTCTGGGTGAATCCCGGAAGCGAAGAGGCGGAGATCCGCAACTGCTGGATCTGCAACCGGGTTCCGGCCGTGGAAGATATGGATTATGAGGCCATGAAGATGGGAATGGCGCCGCGGATGCCCCTGGCATATGTGGCCCATGATACCGGGGGTATCTGCCTGGACAGAGAGAAATTGTCCCTGGTCTGGTTTGAGGAGGGGGACGGCGCCGCTCTTTACGAGGGCGGAGAGATGATTGCGGTTATTCCGGGCTGGGCCGGCCGGGAATTTCCGGGGTATTCCATTTACGCAAAGGGTATGGCGCCCTTTGCCTGGGAGCTTCAGGGGGCGCTGCCTGTGCTGGAACAGCGGATGGAGCGCAGCGGGATGTACTGGGAGATGATGGGAGGCGGATATTTTGAGACCATGCAGCAGGAACAGCTGGCTGCCATGGAAGAGTTTTTCGGTCCCCATAAAACGTATTACGCCATTGACGGGGACAGCTTTCCGCTCAGGGCCCTGGTCACAGGGGAACGGGGCGGCAGCCTGTATGCATTTACCCTTGGAAACGGGGCGCTGGCCCAGCCAAAGGTGGAACAGTATTTTCAGGATGAGGCATGGAAGTACCGCCGCATGGAGCTGGGGGTGGCCTTTCCGCCGGGATGCAGCCAGGAGGGCATGATGGCCATGCTGAATTATGCTGCGGCCCAGGCTTCCCTGCCATGGAAGGAACTGGGCTGGCTGGGACACGGCCACACCATTCCCTGCAACGGGGTGGCGGGCTATGAGGGCGTCCTGCTTCTCAACCCGGCTCTGTGCGGTGTGCAGGAGGGCCCTGCGTACCCCGCGTTCATGGACGAGCCCGTGAACCTGCTCTGGATGATGCTGCTTACCGGAGATGAATATGAGCTGGTAAAGGAACAGGGGGAGGAGCTCCTTTTGGAAAGGAAGGGTACGGACCCGGCCGCGTGGAACCTGGTGTGACAACAGAATGTGGCATAGAAAATGCACAGTCCCTTTCGGAGAGCGTTCCCCTTCCGTGGACTGTGCATTTTGCATGGGTGCGGCGCTACACAAGCTTCTGGAAATACTCGTATCCGCCGTTCTGGTGCTTCTGGACCAGCTTCTGAATCTTCTCCGTGGGAGAGAGGGAGGCGCTGATGGATCGGTCATGGTTCAGGGAGTTGATGACAGCGGCCAGGTATTTGCTCATGTCGGCTTCCAGATACCACTCCCTGTCAAGCAGTTCCTGGGTGCGGTAATTCAGGTTGGTGGTGATGACATAATCCAGATATCCCTGGTTGTAGTACTCGTCAAATTTCTCAAGACCGTTGGTGAAGAGGCCGAAGGTACAACATACGATGACCTTGTCAGCCTTGCGCTCCTTTAACTCCTTGCAGGTATCCAGCATGCTTTCGCCGGAGGATATCATATCGTCGATGATGAGCACGGTCTTTCCTTCCACGGAAGAACCCAGGAATTCATGGGCCACGATGGGGTTACGGCCGTCAATTACCTGGGAATAATCCCTGCGCTTATAGAACATACCCATATCCACGCCCAGGTTGTTGGCGAGGTACACGGCGCGGTTCATGGCGCCCTCGTCCGGACTGATGACCATTAAGTGTTCCTTGTCAATGCGGATGTGGGAGTCATGGGAAAAGAGGGCCTTTACAAACTGATAGGTGGGCATGAAATTGTCAAAGCCAATCAGCGGGATGGCGTTCTGCACCCGCGGGTCGTGGGCGTCGAAGGTAATGATGTTTTCCATGCCCAGGGCTGCCAATTCCTCCAAAGCCATGGCGCAGTCCAGAGACTCGCGTTTGCTGCGCTTGTGCTGGCGGCTTTCATATAGGAAGGGCATGATCACATTGACCCTGTGGGCTGTGGCGGAGCAGGCCCCGATAATACGCTTCAAATCCTGAAAATGGTCGTCCGGCGACATATGGTTGGTATAACCGCTTACCGTATAGGGAATGCTGTAATTCGTCACATCCACCATGACAAAAACATCGGTGCCCCTAACGGATTCATTGATGACGGCCTTGCCCTCGCCTGTTCCGAACCTGGGACAGCTGCAGTAAAGCAGATAGGAGTCCACGTCGTAACCGCGGTAGTGAAGGTCCTCCTTGCGGCGCATCAGTTCCTCTATATCATTGCGCCTGAATTGTACAATATGGTCGTTCACCTTGGCTGCAAGAGGCTTACAGCTTTCCAGTGCGGCGATTTTTAAAGGCGCTACGGGAAGGGAATCTTTGAATACAAAATTGTTAGCCATGATAGCTTTGCTCCTTTGGAATCATCATTTGTTTGAAAATATCACATATGATTTATACCATTTCCCTTTGACTGGGTCAAGGGGTTGATATAATTTCGTCAAAAAAAAAACAAGATATTTTCAGAAACATTTTCAGAAAACGAACTTTGCATTTACAAAAATAAGTTATATTGCTATGATAGAGGTTAATAAGAAAGTGCTTTACAAGTCAGGTCCGGTATAGTAAAATCAAGCGGATGTGAAGAATTTATGTGAAAGGATATGGATTCACATGAAACCGGGAAAGAATAAAAAGACCAGCTGCGAGTGCTGCGGCAATTACGTATATGATGAGGAAAATGATTACTATATCTGTGAAGTGAATCTGGATGAGGATGAGATGGGGCGCTTTTTGAGCAGTACCGTAAGGGCATGCCCTTATTACCAGTCCGACGATGAGTACCGGATTGTGCGCAGGCAGATGTGACGGAAGGTCGTTAATGAGGAGGTTATAACAACATGAGTAAACCAATAGTTGCAATCGTAGGCAGGCCCAATGTGGGAAAGTCTACGTTGTTTAATGTCATAGCAGGAGACACCATTTCCATTGTAAAGGACACGCCGGGCGTGACCAGGGACCGGATTTACGCGGAATGCGAATGGCTGAATATGAATTTCACACTGATTGACACCGGCGGCATTGAGCCGGATTCCAAGGATATCATCCTGTTCCAGATGCGCGAGCAGGCGGAGATTGCCATTTCCACTGCGGATGTGATTGTTTTTATCGTGGATGTGCGCCAGGGACTGGTGGACGCGGATTCAAAGGTGGCTGATTTGCTGCGCAAGTCCCACAAGCCGGTGGTGCTGGCTGTGAACAAGGTGGACAGCGTTGCCAAGTACGGCAATGACGTCTATGAGTTTTACAATCTGGGCATCGGAGAGCCCGTCGCTGTGTCCGCTGCTTCGCGGCTGGGAATCGGTGATCTGCTGGACGAGGTGGTGAAGCACTTTGACTCGGAGCAGGTGGAGGAAGAGGAGGACGAGCGGCCCAGGATTGCCGTGGTAGGCAAGCCCAATGCGGGAAAGTCTTCCATTATAAATAAGCTTCTGGGTGAGAACCGTGTCATTGTGTCGGATATAGCGGGCACCACCAGGGATGCGGTGGACACGGAGGTTATCCATGAGGGCACGCCCTATGTGTTCATCGATACGGCCGGCCTGCGCCGCAAGAGCAAGATAAAGGAAGAACTGGAGCGCTACAGCATCATCCGCACCGTGTCCGCCGTGGAACGGGCCGATGTGGTGGTGGTGGTTATTGACGCCACAGAAGGCGTCACGGAGCAGGACGCCAAGATTGCCGGAATCGCCCATGAGAGGGGCAAGGGAATCATTGTAGCTGTAAATAAATGGGATGCCATCGAGAAAACGGACAAGACCATATACGAACATACCAGGAAAATCAAGGAGGTCCTGTCCTTCATTCTTTACGCGGAATTCCTCTTTATATCCGCGGCAACGGGACAGCGTCTCACCAAGCTTTTTGAGATGATTGACGTGGTGCGCCAGAACCAGAACCTGAGGGTGGCCACCGGCGTCCTCAATGAAATCATGACAGAGGCAGTGGCCATGCAGCAGCCGCCTTCGGACAAGGGAAAACGGCTTAAGATTTACTATATGACCCAGGTGGCGGTAAAGCCTCCTACCTTTGTGATCTTTGTCAATGACAAGGAGCTGATGCATTTTTCCTATACCAGGTATCTGGAGAACCAGATCAGAAATGCCTTCGGCTTTAAGGGCACATCCTTAAAGTTCCTTGTCAGGGAGCGAAAAGGAAAAGAGCAGTAAGCATAAGGAAGGGGGATTAAGGAGTGAAACAGATTATATGTTTGGTCATGGGATATGTCTTTGGTTTATTCCAGCCCGGTTTCATTTACGGCAAGTCTAAGGGAATTGATATACGCCAGCACGGCAGCGGCAATTCGGGAAGCACCAACGCCCTGCGCGTCATGGGAGTAAAGGCGGGCCTCGTTGTTTTCATGGGGGATTTCCTGAAGACGGTGATACCCTGTTTCCTGGTCAGGATTCTTTTCCGGAACCAGCCGGGGTATATCTATGTGCTGATACTCTGTGCGGGCTTCGGCGTCATTTTGGGCCATAATTTTCCTTTTTACCTTAAGTTTAAGGGAGGTAAGGGAATTGCGGCAACAGCAGGCATCATGTTTTCGCTGGACTGGCGGCTGACGGCTGTCTGTCTGCTGGCCTTTGTGCTCATCGTGGCAGTGACCAGGTATGTGTCCCTGGGCTCCCTGGTGGTGTCCGCTATTTTCCTGTGCTGGAACATTTATTTCGGCCATCTGGGGGCTTACGGGCTGGCGCCCGGGGCCAGGCCCCAGTTCTACGCTGTTTCCGCGGTGATAGCGGCCATGGCCTTCTGGAGGCACAGGGCGAATATCGTCAGGCTGGCACAGGGCAGGGAGAACAAGATAGGCGCTAAGAAAAAGACAGAGTAGGATACAAAGGACAGTAAAAAAACAATTAATGGACGGTGAGGTTATGGCATCAATCGGTGTAATCGGATCAGGCACATGGGGCACGGCCCTGTCAGTTTTACTTAACGGCAATGGACATAGGGTACAGATATGGTCCGCTATCCCCCAGGAGATAGCAGAATTAAAGGAGACGCGTGTCCACCGCAACCTTCCTGAGGTGAGGATTCCGGAAGCAATCGGGCTTACGGATGACCTTCGGGAGGCCATGAGGGACAAGGACCTTCTGGTGCTTGCTGTTTCCTCGGTTTTTGTGAGACAGACATCACAAAGGATGAAACCCTACATAAGGCAGGGCCAGGTGATAACCAACGTGGCAAAGGGAATCGAGGAAAAGAGCCTCATGACCCTGTCCCAGATTATTGAGGAGGAGCTGCCGGAGGCAGAGGTGACAGTCCTTTCCGGACCCAGCCATGCGGAGGAAGTGAGCAGGGGCCTTCCCACCACATGTGTGGCAGGCACCCGTAAACGCAGCGTGGCTGAATTTGTCCGGGGAATCTTCATGAGCGAGGTGTTCCGCGTATACACCAGCCCGGATGTGCTGGGAATCGAGCTGGGAGGAGCCCTCAAGAATGTGATTGCCCTGGCTGCCGGTATGGCCGACGGTCTGGGATACGGTGACAACACCAAGGCCGCCCTCATTACCAGGGGAATCGCGGAGATATCACGCCTGGGCATTGACATGGGCGGACGGATGGAGACATTTGCCGGACTGACAGGCATCGGGGACCTGATTGTGACCTGCGCCAGCATGCACAGCCGCAACCGCAGGGCCGGAATACTGATTGGCCAGGGCCGCACCATGGAGGAAGCCATGGCAGAGGTAAAGATGGTGGTGGAGGGCGTATATTCCGCCAAGGCGGCTCTGGCACTGTCACAGCAGTACAAGGTGTCCATGCCAATCGTGGAACAGGTCAATGCCATCCTGTTCGGAGGCATGCCTGCAAAGGAAGCGGTCCTGGAGCTGATGCTCAGGGATAAGCGTATCGAAAACTCGGATTTGGAGTGGGCAGAGGAATAAAAAATAGGGGAAAGGAACCAGAAATGGTGCCTTTCCCCTAAAAAATAGCCTGTTTTTGGCGGATTATACCTGCTTTTGCTCTAATTTTTCGGCAAATCATCGAAAATAAACCATAATTTTCATGAAACGATTGACAAACCCACCCGGACTACCTATAATATAAAAAGTTTTATATTTTAAAGGCAAGAGGAGGAACTAATTATGAAGAAGAGATTTTTAAGTCTGGGCCTGGTAGCCGTTATGACTATGTCATTGACAGCATGCGGCGGTTCCAATACGGCAGAGACCACAAAGGCAGCAGAGACCACTGCGGCAGATACCACCGCGGCAGGCGGCGTGTTCAAGATTGGCGGCATCGGCCCTGTGACCGGCGGCGCGGCTGTGTACGGCGTGGCTGTACAGCACGGCGCAGAACTGGCAGTAAAGGAAATCAACGAGGCCGGAAGAATCAACGGCGCACAGATTGAATTCAATTTCCAGGATGACGAGCATGACGCAGAGAAGTCAGTCAATGCTTATAATACATTAAAGGACTGGGGTATGCAGGTGCTGATGGGCACGGTTACCTCCGCTCCCTGTATCGCAGTTGCAGACAAGACAGCAGCTGACAACATGTTCCAGATTACACCATCCGGTTCCGCTGTAGAGTGTGCGGCCAACCCCAACGTATTCCGTATCTGCTTCTCCGATCCGGACCAGGGCGCTGCATCCACTAAGTACATAGGCGAGAACAAGCTGGCTTCCAAGGTTGCTGTTATCTATGACAGCTCCGACGTATATTCCAGCGGTATCTATGAGAAGTTCGCGCAGGAGTCCGCAAACCAGGGCATCGAGATTGTTGCGGCAGAGGCATTTACCGCTGACAGCAACAAGGATTTCTCCACCCAGTTACAGAAGGCTAAGGATGCTGGCGCTGAGCTGGTATTCCTGCCAATCTACTATACCGAGGCTTCCCTGATTCTCCAGCAGGCCAGCACCATGGGATTTGCTCCCCAGTTCTTTGGATGCGACGGTATGGACGGTATCCTTCAGGTTGAGAATTTTGACACCAAGCTGGCAGAGGGACTTATGCTCCTGACACCATTCGCAGCAGATGCAACCGACGACCTGACTGTTAAGTTTGTAGAGAGCTACAAGGCTGCTTACAACGAGGTTCCGGTTCAGTTCGCGGCAGACGCGTACGACGCAATCTACGCAATCAAGGCAGCCATGGAAGATGCCAATGTAGCATCCGATGCAGACGCCAGCACGATTTGCGACGCGTTAAAGGCATCCATGCTGAATATCAAATTAGACGGCCTGACCGGCGAGGGCATGACCTGGACCGAGGACGGTGAGCCTCACAAGGCGCCAAAGGCTGTTAAGGTAGTGGACGGAGCTTACGCTGCAATGTAATCAGCAGTCCTGACATTCCACGGAACCAACCAGAAAACCCAACAGAGGGTTGTCGCTATGACAACCCTCTTGTTTATAGTAATGATATATGATATAATTTTGAATAATCTGTCGCTTTATAGCGATAAACTAAAAAAGACTTCAGATGAAGAGGTGTAGGTATGGGCTTTATTAACTATTTGATTAACGGCATCAGCCTGGGCAGTGTATATGCCATCATCGCACTTGGATATACAATGGTATACGGCATAGCCAAGATGCTGAATTTCGCTCATGGCGATGTTATTATGATAGGCAGCTACGTGGTATTTGTCACGGTCAGCACAATGGGGCTGCCGCCCATGGCGGGAGTTCTCCTTGCGGTGGCCGTATGTACGCTGCTGGGCATGACCATTGAACGGATTGCTTATAAGCCCCTGCGCGGCGCCTCTCCCCTTGCGGTTCTCATTACCGCAATCGGTGTCAGCTATTTGCTGCAGAACGTTGCCCTTCTTATCTTCGGGGCGGATACCAAGTCCTTCACCTCCGTGGTGACTCTGCCTGCCATCAAGCTGGCGGGAGGAGAGATGACCATTACCGGGGAGACCATTGTCACCATCCTTTCCTGTATCATCATCATGATTGGACTCACTGCATTTATCAACAAGTCCAAGGCTGGACAGGCCATGCTGGCGGTTTCCGAGGACAGGGGTGCTGCCACCCTTATGGGAATCAATGTAAACGGCACCATTGCCCTTACATTTGCCATCGGCTCCGCGCTGGCTGCCATAGCAGGCGTGCTGCTCTGCTCCGCGTATCCGTCCCTTACCCCTTACACTGGTTCCATGCCAGGTATCAAGGCTTTCGTAGCGGCTGTATTCGGAGGAATCGGCTCCATTCCCGGTGCCTTTATCGGCGGTATCCTGTTGGGCGTCATTGAGATTCTGTCCAAGGCATACATATCCTCACAGATGTCAGATGCCATTGTGTTTTCCGTCCTGATTATCGTGCTTCTGGTGAAGCCTACCGGTATTCTGGGCAAGAAGATTAATGAGAAAGTGTAGGTGCCGGTATGAAGAGTAACGCGAAACGAAAGACATTCATAAACAATATGATTACATACGGCATGGTGGTGGCTGCCTATATCATCATGCAGGTCCTGGTGGGAACAGGACATATATCCAGCCTTATGAAGGGACTGCTGGTTCCTTTCTGTATCTACGTCATCATGGCTGTGTCCCTGAACCTGACCGTGGGTATCCTGGGAGAGCTGAGTCTGGGCCACGCTGGCTTTATGTGCGTGGGAGCCTTTGCCGGAGCCCTGTTTTCAAAGTGCATGAAGGGAGCCATTGACCCCACCCTGGGAATGGTCATCGCCATCCTTATCGGAGCCGTCACAGCGGCCCTGTTCGGCGTTATCATCGGAATCCCCGTGCTGCGCCTGAGAGGCGATTATCTGGCCATTGTGACCCTGGCCTTTGGAGAAATCATCAAGAACCTGGTCAATGCTGTTTATCTGGGTCGGGACGCTTCCGGCTTCCATATCTCCTTTAAGGATTCCATGTCCTTAAAGCTGGAAGATGGCGGGGAAATCCTCATAAAGGGCGCCCAGGGCATCACGGGAACGCCCCAGGCAGCCACCTTTACCATAGGCGTCATTCTGGTGCTGGTCACTTTATTTGTTGTCATGAACCTGGTGAACTCCCGCACGGGCCGTGCCATCATGGCCATCCGCGACAACCGCATTGCAGCGGAGTCCATCGGCATCAACATCACCAAGTACAAGCTGCTGGCATTCTCCATTTCCGCCGGACTTGCCGGTGTTGCCGGTGTGCTGTACGCCCACAACCTGACCACGCTGACAGCCCTGCCAAAGAACTTCGGATACAACATGTCCATCATGATTCTGGTATATGTGGTGCTGGGCGGCATCGGAAACATCCGCGGTTCCGTCATTGCAACGGTTATCCTGTATCTCCTTCCGGAGATGTTACGCGGACTCAGCAATTACCGTATGCTTATGTACGCAATCGTGCTGATTCTGGCCATGCTGTTCAACTCCGCGCCCCAGTTTGTGATGATGCGCGAGCGCGTGGCGGAGAAATTCAGCAGAAAAGATAAGAAACTCGCAAAGGAGGCAGCATAAGATGGCATTACTTGAAGTTAAGAATTTAAGCATATCTTTTGGCGGCCTTAAGGCAGTTGACAACTTTCAAATCAGCATAGAAAAGGGGCAGCTCTACGGCCTTATCGGACCAAACGGAGCCGGCAAGACCACCATTTTCAACCTGCTGACAGGCGTATATAAGCCGGACGCCGGAAGCATTGAGCTGGCGGGAGTCAACATTACCGGTAAGAAAACCACGGAAATAAACCAGGCCGGAATCGCCAGGACCTTCCAGAACATCCGTCTGTTTAAGGATTTGTCTGTGCTGGACAATGTCAAGGCGGGCCTTCACCACCATTACAGGTATTCCACCACGGCCGGAATTTTCCGTTTCCCCAACTAT
>JAJQEA010000276.1:8522-15463 GCA_021201905.1 Clostridia bacterium | reverse complement strand
CCCCCCTCCCCCGGTAAAAAACATATCCGAACAGGAACAATATGACGCCTGTCACCAATATCATACTGGAATACGCCCAAAATTTTGTAAGTGATGCACGCAAATGCATGAACTTCCCTCCTTTATGCCTGTCACGGCTTGTTGCTGCCGCCTATTGCTCCAGCCTGCTGCGCAGCAGGGTGATGCCGGAATTGATAAGGAACAACAGGAGCATCAATACCAGCCCCGCCGCGTACAGGGCGTGGTAGTGGGTGCTTCCCACCACCGCCGTTCCCATCTCCAGCGCAATCACTGCGGCAATACTCTCACTCTTGCCAAGGAGGGAGGGGAACAGGTTTGCATTTCCAATGACCATCATCACTGCCATGGTCTCCCCCATGGCCCGGCCGATGGCCAGAATCATGGATAGCAGTATGTTCTTCCACGACCCAGGAAGGACAATGGTGGCCACCATATGCCACTTGGAGATGCCCAGGGCGTCTGCGGCGGGCTGGTACCGTCTCCTTACCTTCAGCATGGTCTCGCTGCAGGAGGATATCAGAAAAGGAAGCAGCATAACCGCCAGCAGAATTCCGGCCGCAAGGACGCAGGAACCGGTGTGGACTCCTGCCCGGATGAACAGCTTGACCATAAGGGTCAGGCCCATGAAGCCATATATCACGGATGGAATACCGGCCAAAAGGTCCACAAAGGGATAGAGGATTCCCCGCATCCGTTCCGTGGCAACGCAGGAAAGATAAATGGCGGCTCCCAGCCCCACAGTCACAGCCAGGACCATTGCCACCAGGGATACATAGAGCGTAGCCGCTATAAAATTAAAAATGCCAAAGGACGGCTCCCCTGTGTAGGCAATGGGCATCCATCTTTGGCCCAACAGGAAATCAGGCACTGCCACTTCATCGAACGTGGGCAGTGCCTCCTTGACAATAAAGTATATGACAAAGGCCAGGACCATCACGGTCAGGGCGGTCAGGGCCTTTATCAGAACTGAGAATAATGCATTCAGCTGTTTATTCATTGGTTTGGCTCCATTTCAAATCAAGCCTCAGGTGTAAATGCAGGTATGTAGCCGTTGGCTTCCACCACGTCATATCCTGTCTGTGAGAAGATGTAGTCGATGAATGCCTGCTCAGACGGTGTAATCTCTGCGCCGGTGACAAACATAACCGATCTCTGGATGGTATACGCGCCGCTTATGATGTTTTCAACCGTGGCCTCCACTCCGTCCACCTTCATGGCAGTCAATACCTGTCCGTCCGCATTAGCCTTATTGTAAGCGCCGAATCCCGCATAGCCGATTCCCCATTTGTCTCCGGCAATGTTGGTGGCCAGCTCTGTCATGGACGCGGACTGGGTTGCGGACGCAGTCACCTCGCTGTCACCCATGACACTCTTCTGGAACACCTCGTAAGCGCCGCCGGATAAATCGCGGATATAGACATTGATGGTCTCAGCGGGCAGAGTGGAATCCACCTGGTCCAGGTAGCAATCTCACCTGCAAAAATCTGGCGGATGGTCTCAGCCGGCATGTCGTCCATGATGCCGCAGATTGGATTCTCAGCATTGACCGACACAGTGAGGGCGTCCTTCGCCACCACGAATTCCTGGTAGTGCTCTCCCAGGGCTTCAATCTCAGAGTCCTTGATATCCCTGGCCAGCATGCCGAAATCAGCCGTGCCGTCAATGGCAGCGCTCACTCCCACACCGGAACCGCCCGGCGCCACATAAACAGAGATATTGGAGTCCGGGAAGGATGAATCCACAGCATCCCAGGTCACATACTTCTCAGTAAAGGAAGATGCCAGGGATGACAGGATTGGGTACAGGGATGTGGAACCGCAGAACAGGATGGATGACTGGAACTGCGGGGAATCTGCCTTGGCTGTTTCCGCCGCGGACTCTGACTCCTCCGCCTCTTTTCCGGCAGTCTCCTTCTCAGACGCCGCTTCACTGGCGGCAGCTGTTGTTGCTTCCGTTGATGTTGTGTTAGAGCCGCAGGCAGTCAGAAGGCTGATTGCCATGGCCATGGATGTAACTACTGCTAAAAACTTTTTCATTTTTTCCTCCCATTGTCATATATTCATAAAATAGACTTTTTTTGCAAGTCAAGAATAGCACATATGACAAAAGGGCTCAAATTCAATTTTTCTATACGCTTTCAATCTGTGATTGTTATTTTCTATAACAGTGATGCCGCCATGGGACGGAACCCCAATCGCTCAGCCATTTCGCGGAATACCTGCCGCGAAAAGCTGCCATCCCTACAGCAGAGCCCTCACCACCGCCTCAGCCGACCGCTCCTCCACCTGTATGGTAAGGTTAGGCTCATTGATGTGCTCCAGATAATGGGCATCCGAATTGCTGATAATCCTGCACTGCTCCAGATACGGATTATCCCGCTTCAGCTGATGCAGTTTCTTCAGATCCTTGACCTCCGCTGTCTTAAAACAGCTGTCCGGAGGTATGAAGCCCAGATTTGCAATCAGGCTGTTGGCCGTCTTATCCACATGGGCCGGGAACATGACACCGTCATAGGAGCGGACCAGATTCCAAAGGCTATCAAAGGATATTTCCGTTGCGTTAATCAGCAGGTTGGGCTCTGAAGCGCACACCTGGTCCCGGGCATCGTAAATCTGCTGTTTTCCAAATATCTCTTCCTTATTAGGGAATTTAATCAGTTTATCATAGACATAGGCATCAAAATCAAGTGCCTTCTCCAAGGTAGGGAAAAGGCACACTGCATGGACTTCCTCAGATGTATTGATTTCCATGCCGGGCACTGCCAGCACACCGTACTCCCCGGCTGCCGCCATAAAAGCCGGACAGTTGCGGCATGTATTGTGGTCTGTAAGGGCAACTGCCTCCAATCCTTTTAAAGCCGCCATGCCCGCAATGTTGGCAGGCGTCATATCATCATCCCCGCAGGGCGACAGGCAGGAATGGATATGAAGGTCATAAGTCAGATTTATCATGACAGCATACCGTGTATCTCAAGGGCTGCCTCAAAAACAGGCATATCCGTTGACAGCACCGTTATCTCCTGGTCAAGGGCCTTCTTCCTGGCAGCATCATCCAGAACCGCGCCTTCCGCCAGAATGACGCAGGCCGTATCTGTCAGGGCCGCCACCGCCAGTGTATTCATGTTGGCCATCACGGTCACCCAGGCGCCCCCCGCCGGGGCGCGTCCCATGGCAATGCTCAGCAGGTCACAGCAAAACGGAACCGTAATCTGCCGGTCCAGGCTGTCACCCAGGTTCACTACGCCGAATATCTGTTTGTCTATCAATTCCTGAACTGTCATAAAATCCTCCTCTGCTCAAAAAGCGGCGTCATTTCCGGAACTCCGGCCTGCGGCGCTTTCAATCTTCATCCTCGTCCTTCTTGTCAAGCACGGACATCTCATCCGAAATTCTCTGTATGTATCCCTTCAGGATGCGCAGTGTCTCCTGACTTCCTCTGTCTCCGTTATGCAGGTCGTCTGCCAGCACAGCCACCTCCTCCGACAGCTTGTGCAGGTTTTCCCGCAGATAGTAAACACAGTCCGTCTCATTGGCATCCCCCCTGACAATATCCTCTGCCAGGGCCTTACAGGTAGGGGCGCCGCAGGAGCCGCAGTCCAGACCCGGAAACTTCTTCATAAGGCGCTCCACCTGGTTCAGCCTGGAAAAGCTCTCCATCATGTTGTTTCCCAGGCGGAAAACGGGCTCATACTGGACGCCGGTGGTCCATTTGATCACATTTTCCTTGCTCTCATGCATATGGCTCCTGGCCACAGGCATGTATTTGCGGAGACGTTTCAGTTTGACCTCAGCCACATATGGATTCTCCACAGTCAGGACGCCGCCCACGCATCCTCCGTTGCAGGCGTTTAACTCCACAAACCGCAGATTGGTGAACTTCTGGTCCTCCATGTCCTCCAGCACGCGAATCACGTTCTCAATGCCGTCAGCCGCCAGGTAATTTTCCGTAAAAAGGCCGCTGGCCTCTCCTCCGCTGTGCCCCCAGCTGATTCCGATTTTTCCCGATGTGCCGATGACAGGATAATCCTCTCCCACCACCGTCTTCATGCAGGCCAGCAGCTTGGGATACACGTCCTTGATGGCCAGCACCTGGTCAATCTCGCTCTTCTCCGTTCCCAGAGGGGACTTTACATAAGTCACCTTGGAGGGGCAGGGCGAAATGAACATAATGCCAATCTCCTCCCTCGGCAGTCCCGTGTCCTCCATAGCCTTCCTGACAGCCAGGACAGCCGCCACCTCCACCGGCGGATTGATGGGAAGAAGATGGGGAATCAGGTTGGGGAAACGGACCCGAATCAGACGCACCACAGACGGACAGGCCGTGCTGATTAGAGGCAGCTGTTCCTCATGCTCCGATATGTACTGCCTGGTAGCCTCGCTGACCAGCTCCGCGGCGGCGCTGACCTCAAACACATCGTCAAAGCCCATAAGCAGCAGCGCGTTGAGCACAATGTTCACATCGTCCAGGTTGTTGAACTGGCTGTACAGGGACGGGGCCGGAAGGACCACCGTGTATTTATACTTCTTCATCACATCCAGCTTATCATAGGTCGCAAGCTTAGCATGGTGGGGACAAACCCGGATGCACTCGCCGCAGTCAATGCAGAACTTGTTATTGATACTGGCCTTGCCGCCCCGCACCCGGATGGCCTCCGTAGGACATCGCTTGATACAGTTGATGCAGCCCTTGCACAGGGATTCATCCAGCCTTACGGAATGATAAAATTTATCCATCTTACCACCTCATTCTTTCATTCTCGCACTCTACAGATTCACCACCATGGTGATGGTAGTCCCCTCACCGATTCTGGTGTCAATATCCATGGAATCAGAGTACTTCTTCATATTTGGCAGTCCCATGCCTGCCCCAAAGCCCAGGGAACGGATTTCATCCGGCGCAGTGGAATAACCAGCCTGCATGGCCAGCTTCACATCCGGTATGCCCGGACCCACGTCGGCCAGTATCATCTTGATTTTCTCCGTCGTAATCTCCACGGTAATGACACCGCCCTTGGCGTGGATTACCATGTTGATTTCCCCTTCGTACATGGCGATGGCCACCTTCCGGATGGCATCAGGGCTCACGCCCATCTGTTTCAGTTTTTGTTTCACATCGCTGCTAGCTTCACCTGCCCTTGTGAAGTCATCTGCCGATATGTCATATGTCAATACAATTGCTTCCTCCATAATTGGTTCCCTTCATTATTATATATATTTTCTCCCGGTATCAGCCGGAACAACATGAGCCATTCCGGGACACGCTAAAGTCAGATGCCGGGAGCATCAGATAGCCCCGCCGTGCAGCCCTGCCTGGTACAGCATGCCGCAGGCTGAGAACATGCGGTGGCCCGTCTCCATGACCACAAGGCCCCGGTCCCTGGCCATCTCCAACATGGATTCATCCGGTTTCTTTCCCCTGACAAAAATGATACAGACAATATCTAACATCTCCGCGGTCCGGATAACCTGCGGATTGCACAGACCTGTCAGAAGTATGGAGTGGTCTTTGGAAAATGCCAGTACATCGCTCATCATATCCGAACCGCAGGCCGACTTTACCTCCCGATCCAGGAACTCTTCTCCAGCCAGTACCCTGGCCCCTAATACATCTCTTACATCCTTAACCGTCATACCCTTGTCTCTCCTCACTCTCATTACTTGTCAATTGTACACATTTCCGTACATTATAGTATACCATCCATTTTGTGTGTTTTCAATATAATTCCGTTTTTTTTTACATGTTTTTTATCGTTAGAAATTTCACGCTAGTGGTAGATTTTTTTTCCCATACGTGATAAAATATTGATACATTGCACAATGTACAACTAGTGAGGGGGTAATAAAAAGATGGCTTGCAAAAAACAAACTGTTCCCTTTAAGGGGACGCCTGAGCAGGAAGCAGCGCTGAAATCAGCGATTGCCGAGCTGGGTGACCAGCCGGGCGCGCTGATGCCGGTTATGCAGAAGGCCCAGGAAATTTATGGTTATCTTCCTATCGAAGTGCAGACCATGATATCTGATGAAATGGGTATTCCGCTGGAAAAAGTCTACGGAGTATCCACATTTTATGCCCAGTTCGCGTTACAGCCAAAGGGTAAGTACAAGATATCTGTCTGTCTCGGTACCGCATGTTACGTAAAAGGTTCCGGTGAAATCTTCAGGAAGCTGGAAGAATTGCTGGGCATCACCAATGGTGAGTGCACAGCAGATGGCAAATTCTCCCTGGACTCCTGCCGATGCGTTGGCGCCTGCGGGCTTGCGCCCGTCATGATGATTAACGGCGAGGTATACGGAAGGCTTACTGTCGATGACATACCAGGCATTTTAGCCAAGTACAACTAAGCCTATGATGACAGAGATTTCCCTGAATGTATTGGATGTATCGGAGAATTCCACCCGGGCAGGCGCCTCGCTTGTGACCATCCTGGTAACCGCTGATACAAGCGCTGACAAGCTGACCATTGTCATAGCCGACAACGGATGCGGGATGACACCTGAACAGACAGCCCATGTAACGGACCCTTTCTTTACCACCAGGACCACCAGGAAGGTAGGACTTGGGATTCCATTTTTCAAATATGCCGCGGAAAGCACTGGCGGCAGCTTCCATATTGAATCGGAACCAGGTAAGGGAACCACCGTCACAGCAGTTTTTGGACTGTCCCATATCGACAGGATGCCTTTGGGCGACATGAACGCCACCATACACAACCTGATCGTGTACCATCCCGATACGGATTTTCTTTATACCTATACATACAACGATGCATCATTCACCCTGGACACCAGGGAAATGAGGGAGATTCTGGGAGGAATCCCGCTCAACACCCCCGAAGTGTCCGCTTACATAATGGAATATCTGAAAGAGAATCAACAGGAAATGGACGGAGGTGCCCTGATTTAATGGGGTATCGTCGAACA
>JAJQEA010000276.1:0-8422 GCA_021201905.1 Clostridia bacterium | reverse complement strand
TGACATGTATCGCACGTAAGCGCCTAAAAGACAGGCGCCAAGTGCTCATAACGAGCCACTCCGCTAGGTTCGTGAAATACCTCACCAAGCGGAGATGACATGTATCGCACGTAAGCGCCTAAAAGACAGGCGCCAAGTGCTCATAACGAGGAGGATAATCGCACATGAAAACTCTTGCTGAATTACAGGCAATCAGAGAAAAGATGCAGAGCCAGGTCAATATGCGTGCCGAAGACCACGATCATATCCGTGTGGTTGTAGGTATGGCTACCTGCGGTATCGCTGCCGGCGCCAGGCCGGTTCTGAATACGCTTGCTGACGAAGTCCAGAAAAGAGGACTTACCAATAAAATTTCCGTTACCCAGACAGGCTGTATCGGCTTATGCCAGTATGAACCCATTGTGGAAGTCATGGAGCCTGGCAAGGATAAGATTACTTATGTGAAAATGAATGCCGACAAAGCCCTGGAAGTGGTTGAACGCCACCTGGTTGGCGGCCATCCCGTGGAGAAATACACCATGGGCGCTGCAGGTCTTAAATAAAGGAGGAAAGTACGATGTATCGTTCACACGTATTAGTCTGCGGTGGTACCGGATGTACTTCTTCCGGCAGCCCGAAGATTATGGAAGCTTTAAAATATGAAATCAAACGTCAGGGACTGGAGGAGGAAGTGGCTGTTGTAGAGACAGGATGCCACGGACTCTGCGCCTTAGGTCCTATCATGATTGTATATCCCGATGCCACCTTCTACTCCATGGTGCAGGTAAACGACATTCCTGAGATTGTTTCCGAGCACCTGTTAAAGGGCCGTGTGGTGACGCGTCTTCTGTACCAGGAGACCGTAAGCCCAACCGGCGGCATCAAGGCGCTGATTGACACTGACTTTTATAAGAAGCAGCACCGTATCGCCCTGCGCAACTGCGGTGTCATCAATCCCGAAAACATCGAGGAATACATAGGTACAGGCGGATACCAGGCACTGGGCAAGGTGCTCATGGAGATGACTCCGGACGATGTGATCCAGACCCTGCTGGATGCCGGGCTGAGAGGCCGCGGCGGCGCCGGTTTCCCAACTGGTCTTAAGTGGAAGCTCTGTAAGCAGAACGACGCTGACCAGAAATATGTATGCTGCAACGCCGACGAGGGCGACCCCGGCGCATTTATGGACCGTTCCGTGCTGGAAGGCGACCCACATGCCCTTCTGGAGGCAATGGCCATTGCCGGTTACGCAATCGGATCCAACCAGGGCTATATCTATGTCCGCGCCGAGTATCCCATCGCCGTGGAGCGTCTGAAAATAGCCATTAATCAGGCCCGTGAGATGGAGCTCTTAGGCAAGAACATCTTCGGAACCGGATTTGACTTTGATATCGACCTGCGTCTGGGCGCAGGAGCATTTGTCTGCGGCGAAGAAACCGCCCTTATGACCTCCATCGAGGGCAAGCGCGGCGAGCCGAGGCCAAGACCTCCGTTCCCCGCACAGAAGGGTCTGTTCGGAAAACCAAGTATCTTAAACAACGTAGAGACCTATGCAAACATTCCTCAGATTATCCTGAACGGTCCTGAGTGGTTTGCTTCCATGGGTACCGAGAAGTCCAAGGGAACCAAGGTATTCGCACTGGGCGGCAAGATTAACAACACCGGTCTGGTGGAGGTTCCCATGGGTACCACCCTGCGCACTGTCATCGAGGAAATCGGCGGTGGCATTCCAAACGGCAAGAAATTCAAGGCAGCCCAGACCGGCGGACCTTCCGGCGGATGTATCCCTGCCGAGCATTTTGATATTCCCATTGACTACGACAACCTGATTTCCATTGGTTCCATGATGGGTTCCGGCGGTCTGATTGTCATGGACGAAGACGACTGTATGGTGGATATCGCCAAATTCTTCCTGGAATTCACCGTGGAGGAGTCCTGCGGCAAGTGTACCGCATGCCGTATCGGCACCAAGCGTATGGTGGAAATCCTGACCAAGATAACAAAGGGCCAGGCCGTAATGGAAGACCTGGATAAGTTAGAGGAGCTCTGTCACTATGTAAAGGCCAACTCACTGTGCGGCCTGGGCCAGACAGCTCCCAACCCTGTACTCTCCACCCTTCATTTCTTCCGCGATGAGTACGAGGCACACATCAAGGAAAAACGCTGTCCGGCTGGTGTATGTAAGGCGCTTCTCTCCTTCAACATCGACCGCGACAAATGCCGCGGATGTACGCTGTGTGCCCGCAACTGTCCTGCCGGAGCAATCGTGGGCTCTGTCAAGAATCCGCATGTCATTGACCAGAACAAGTGTATCAAGTGCGGCGCTTGTATGGAAAAATGTAAATTCGGCGCTATCTACAAGAAATAATGAGGGAGGGAATATACGATGGAGACAATTAATCTTAAAATCAACGGCATTGTAGTCGAAGCTCCCAAGGGTTCCACAATCCTGGAGGCAGCAAGACTGGCACATATCGAGATTCCTACTCTGTGTTTCTTAAAGGAAATCAATGAGATCGGTGCCTGCCGTATCTGTATAGTAGAATTAAAAAATGGAAAGCTGGTAACCTCCTGTGTCTATCCCGTTGAGGAGGGCATGGAGGTATATACCAATACACCTAAGGTACTGGATTCCAGGAAAAAGACATTACAGCTCCTGTTATCCAACCACAACCGTTCCTGTCTGTCCTGTGTCCGCAGCGGACACTGCGAGCTTCAGGAGCTGGCCCATGAGCTGGGCGTGGACGACGAGGGATATTATGACGGCGAGATTACCCCGTCCGAGATTGATACCACTGCCGCCCACATGATCCGTGACAACAGCAAATGTATCCTCTGCCGCCGCTGTGTGGCTGTCTGTGAAAATGTACAGGGCATCGGCGTCATCGGAGCCAACAACCGCGGTTTCTCCACCTCCATTGGTTCTGCCTTTGAGATGGGTCTGGGAGAAACCTCCTGTGTATCCTGCGGACAGTGTATCGCGGTATGTCCAACCGGAGCACTGACCGAGAAGGATTATACGGCAGACGTATTCGCTGCCATTGCGGACCCGAAGAAGCATGTAATTGTTCAGACCGCTCCCGCTGTACGCGCGGGACTGGGTGAGGAATTCGGCTTGCCTATCGGCACGGACGTGGAAGGCAAGATGGCCGCTGCTCTGCGCCGTCTGGGCTTTGACAAGGTATTTGATACCAATTTCTCCGCAGACCTTACCATCATGGAGGAGGCCCACGAATTCATCGACCGGGTACAGAACGGAGGCGTACTGCCTCTCATCACCTCCTGCTCACCTGGCTGGGTTAAATACTGCGAGCACTATTTCCCGGACATGACAGAGAACCTGTCGTCCTGTAAATCTCCTCAGCAGATGTTTGGCGCTATCGCCAAGTCCTACTATGCCGAGAAGGCAGGCATTGATCCAAAAGACATCGTAAGTGTCAGCGTAATGCCGTGTACCGCCAAGAAGTTTGAGATTGGCCGCGAGGACGAGGATGCCAACGGAATGCCGGATGTGGACATCTCCATCACCACCAGAGAGCTGGCCCGCATGATCAAGAAGGCTGGCATCCGGTTCTTAGACCTGCCGGATGAAGAGTTTGACGCGCCTCTGGGCCTTGGAACCGGCGCAGCCGTTATCTTCGGCGCTACAGGCGGCGTAATGGAAGCAGCCCTGAGAACTGCCGTGGAAACCCTGACCGGCGAAGAGCTGCCTAAGCCGGACTTCACAGAAGTCCGTGGCACAAAGGGAATCAAGGAAGCCACCTACAATGTGGCTGGCATGGAAGTAAAGATTGCGGTGGCCTCCGGCCTGGGCAATGCCAGGGAGCTGTTAAATAAGGTGAAATCCGGAGAAGCCAACTATCACTTCATTGAAATCATGGGATGCCCAGGCGGCTGTGTAAACGGCGGCGGACAGCCCCAGCAGCCCGGACACGTACGCAACACCACGGATATCCGCGGCCTGCGCGCAAAGGTGCTCTACGACCTGGATTCCAACAACCCAATCCGCAAGTCCCATGAGAATCCTGCCATCAAGGAGCTCTACGCCACTTACCTGGGAGAGCCCGGAAGCGAAAAAGCACACCACCTGCTCCACACCGCCTATGTAAAGAGGAGCATTAACCAGCACTAAGCACCATACCTTATTCAAGATGTAATAATCACGTATATTCCGTAAAGACAGATTTCCAATGGTTTTTGCAAGCAATGTACATATATGCAAAACAGCGGACCGCAGGCTTGCCCCTGCATCCGCCGTTTTGCTACATTCCAGGAGGATACCATGACCGCACGTCAAAAACGGATTTGGGATTTGCTGGCAGAACACGATTGCCTGACATCCCAGCAGATTGCCGCCCTTCTGCATATCAGTGACAGGACAGTAAGAAGCGATATCAAGGAAATCAATGGGGAACAAAAGTCAGAGGTCATCCGCTCCAAGAAAGGACAGGGATACTTCATCGACGCCGGACAGCTTGATAAACGAGTCCGCGCCTCAGAAACCGGACGCCCGGAAGACGATTTGGAATGGGCCATTATCCGTCAGGTTCTGTTCTGCCGTGAAACGCCCTATCTGGACCTGGCGGAGGAACTGTTCATCAGCGATACGCTGCTCTCCAAAATTGTGGCCGAGCTGAACCGGAACATAACCAGACGCCACAACCTGCCCGCCATCCTCAAGCAAAACGGCATCCTCACCCTGGCTGCCTCAGAAGAAGAAAAGCGCTCCTACTACACCCTCTATATCATGAACCGGAATGTAAACCATTATTTTGATATGGAATAATTCCAGCCCTTTTTTGACCTTGTGGATTTAAAGGACCTGAAGGAACTTATGTTCCGGGAGCTGGACCTGCTCAGCCGGCACCTTTATGACACCACCATTGTCCGCCTTATAATCGGCACTGCTGTCATGGCCGAACGGGCTGTCTGCGGCTTTTTCATGCCTGAAGCGCCCTCTATCATACCGCAAACGCCTTCCTCCATGCCCGAAACGCCTTCTGACAAACCATCCGCAGACGGCACATTGAGCACAGGCAGACACTTTTTAGAAGAACTGGGTTCCCGGCTTTATATTTCCTTTCCCCCATCGGAATATGAGTATTTTTCCCGGCTCTTTCAAAATGACTTTTATTATGTAAAGGAAAAGCCTGACAGCCAGGCCGAAAGCCTGCTGGAGAAGATACTCATTGAAATCAATGTGGAATACGGCTTTGACTTCACCATTGATAAGGACTTCTGCCACGAAATGACAGAGCAGCTTCACGGGGCTCTGGAGCGGAGACGGCACCGTCAGCACGTCATCAATCCGGTTCTCTCCTCCATCAAGTCCAAATATCCCCTGGAGTATGATATTGCCATCTATTTTGCGGACCGTTTTAAAAATCTCTCCGGTATATCACTGAGCGAAGACGAAATCAGCCTGTTTGCCATCCACTTCATTGGGGCCATGGAGACGAATCTCGGAAGGACAGAGCAAAGGATAGGCCTGATCAATCCCTACGGAAAACAGATTAAAGAGCTGATGGTCAAGCGCCTGGAGGACATGGGGGAGTGCCGCTTTCAGATTGCCCATACCTGGTCTGTCTTTGATTATCCCCGCGAAATGCCCAAGGATATCCTGGCTGTCCTCACTACGGTTCCCCTGCCCTTCCAGCCCGCAGATGTGCCGGTAATCCTGTGCCGGAACTTTCTGAACTATCATGAGAAGGAAAAACTGCTCACCGTTGCCAGGGACAGCGAGGTCAACAGCATCCGAACCTATTTTAAAACTCTGTTCAAACCTTCTCTATTCTTCACCGACATGGAGTTTGATTCCCGCCAGGACGCCGTTGCCTTTTTGTGCGGAAAGCTTGGGGAGCAGGGATATGTGGGACCCGGTTTCCTGGAGAGCGTCATGCAGCGCGAATCCATTGCCCCTACTGCCTTTGAGCCGGGTTTTGCCTTTGCCCACGCCATGGAAAATAACGCAAAACGGACCGCGGTCTGTGTCTGTGTGCTGAAAAATAAGCTTCCCTGGGGGCGAGTACAATGTAAAAATCATCTTTCTCTTTGCCCTGGCGCCCACCTGGAACCACACCATTATTCCTATCTACAATGTAATGATTGATAATCTGTTTAAAACCAATACCATCTACAAACTGGCAAAGGTCAGGGATTGCCGGCAGTTTATGGATTTGCTGATTTAGATAACCAACTCAGAGGCCAAATATAAACATAGAAATCGGAAACAGCCTGGCCGGGAATCTCTGTCTTCCCATGCCAGGCTGTTATTTCCTATAGAAGCGTATTTATGCCTGCCTGCTTATTTCTTTTCTTCTCCAGCCTGCATATAGCTTACGTCCCCACATGCCTCCAATCCATATACACCGTCTTTATAAGCCAGGACCGTAACGCTGCAATTAGCAATCCGTTCCCCCTCATACTGTTCAGGCACCAGCAAATCCAGAATAGTCGCAATCTCATCGCCACTGGATACTGCCAGAGCATTTCCCCCTCCAGCCTCCTGGGTTGCTTTTACAATGGTGTCCATAACCTCAACGGAACGCTTTGAGATATCATCATATGTTTCCGCCACATGCAGCGGGTCAATGGCAGCGATTGTGTCCACCTTTTCTTTCTTCGACAGCTCCAGATAGGTTGATCCCTTCTCGTCATAGGATGCCCCGTTGGCTTCATAAATCGGACGCCACAACTCCTCATCCGGTTTTCCCTCAAAACCTCCGTAAAATTCTTCCCTTAACCCCATAACCTCCTGCAATTCAGGGATATCCCCTTCATTCTGAGCCAGAATATGTTTTGCCGTTGCACGCTGTCTGCCCAAATCGCTGGAAAACGCAGTGGTAAATACAATATCCTTCATGCCCCTTCCGGCTGCGTCAGCCTGGGATTCCCCTTCCTCCGTGAGAGGCGAGTCCGACCATCCCTGGACCTGGCCTGTGGTGTTAAAAAAGGTCTTTCCATGCCGCACCAAATAAATGGTAACATCCTTCTTCTCCGTCGCCTCTGCCGGTTCCGTAACAGCCTGCTTTTGACAGCCGCCCAAAGCCACCACCCCCATCACCATAAACAGCCATAAACAGGAATTCCTTTTCTTCATATCCATACCCCTTCCCCAATTTTAAGCCTTGCTTTTGTACATCTCCACCATTTCTTTTGCCAGAGCCCATGTGATTTCCGCCCCCATCACGATATCCTCGCTGTGAATCATAATAAGCCCGATTTTATCCAACTCCCCATTGGCATCCATGGTAATCAGCTCTGTATGTACATGGTGTGCTTCTTTCATTTTCTCCCCGGCGGCAGCCAGATGCTCCTCTGCCTCGTCAAACCTACCGTTTCTGGCAACGGTCAGGGCAGCCATGGACTCGCTCCTGGCCTCTCCCGCATTGCTGATAATCTGCAGACAAATCAGCTCTATATTCTCCATCACGCTTCCCCCAATTCTTTCTTAACCTGGTTTAATACCTTCTCCCCATTCATTGTTCCGTATGACACAGGATCAATGCTTGTCACGGGGCAGGTCACCTGTTTCTTCACGGTCTCCATCTGGAAACGCACCTGGGGGCCTAAGAGAATCAGGTCCGCTTCTGTTCCAACTGCTTCCGCATCTGAAACAGGGGCCGCTGTAATCTCACACGCAAAGTCCTGGGCCTCTGCTGCTGCTTTCATTTTCTTTACAAGGATACCGGTGGATAAACCGCCATTGCACAATAATACGATCCGCTTCATATTTTTAAATCCTCCTTTTTTTTGATTGATACTCTCTTTTTATCGATATGATAACAGCTTAATTGTCCTCCTCCCCGCTCTCCAGCTTGACCAGATTCTTCTCGTAAATCTTAAAGAACGGGAAATACACCAGCCCGTCAACCACAATCAGCGCCAGGATAAGCAGCGGCGCTTTCCAGTCCATGGTTGAGAAAAAGGCTCCAATCACAGAAGGCATCTGCCAGGACAGCATGGCAAAGCTCTTTCCAATCAGGCCCACCTGCATGGTCAGATACGCGGCCGTGCCGTTGATGACCGAGGTCAGCAGGAAAGGCACGAAAAATACCGGATTCAGCATAAGGGGCAGACCGAATATAACAGGTTCGGAAATATTGAAAAACGCAGGCACAATTCCCAGCCGTCCAATGGTCTTTAGCTGTTTTGACTTTGAAACACACAGCAGGGCTGTTAATGCCAGCACGGAACCGCAGCCTCCAATCACCACGAAATATACCCAGAATGGGGTGGTGAATATGGACGGAAGGGCCTGGCCTGCTGCATGGGCAGCCGCATTTATGGATAAATTGCCGTCGCGGATAGGCGCAAGCACGCCTGAAAGGGCGGCGTCGTGGATGCCGAAGAACCAGAAAATATGGACCATCAGTGTTATGATAATGGTAAAGTCAACACTGTCGGCCGCTGTCAGGGACGGGGAAATGGCATTGTAAATCAG
>JAJQEA010000208.1 GCA_021201905.1 Clostridia bacterium | reverse complement strand
GAGAGACAGTGAGTGAGGACAGCGGTAAGCGCGGTCTGCGCGTATTTGTGGACTGGGTTGAGAACGGACCGGACTGGGATGATGAGGACGGTGCCCATGGAACGGGGGAAGGTGTGCATGGAACGGCAGAGGGTGCACATGAAATGATGGAAAGTGCCCATGGAGCGGCGGAAGGCATACATGCCGCGGGGCAGGCCAAAAAGGAAACTGTTAAATGGAACATGGGCCGTCGTTTTACGGAATTCACGGAGGAGCATGCCCTGCGTGTATTCGGCAGTGTCTACCGGGCGATTGCACAGGTCGTCTGTCTGGCGGGCATGGCTGTTCTTCTCATGATGGTATCTCATCTGCCGGCCTTTGGGTCCGCGGACAATCCCGCCAACAATGAGGTGGCGGGACGTTATCTGGAAGCCGGGCTTTCCGAGACAGGGGCTGTGAATACAGTTGCAGGCATCATATTGGATTACCGGGCCTTTGATACCTTTGGCGAGTCTGTGGTCTTATTCCTGTCAGCCGTCAGCGTCATAGCCCTCATGCGCCGTAAATCCGGAAACGGGTCCGGCGGGAGCGGGGACCAGGGAGGGGAACGGGAAAGGGATGAGGAGAGGGATATCATACTGGAACAGGTGGCCAGGCTGCTGGTTCCCTTCATTCTCATGTTTGGCTTGTATGTGGTGCTCAACGGTCATCTGTCCCCCGGAGGCGGGTTCTCAGGAGGGACGGTTATGGGGGCTGGTCTGATTCTGTATGCCAATGCGTTTGGGTACCGGCGGATTCGCCGTTTTATCAGCTTCAAAACCTTTACCGCGGTGAGCAGCAGCGCGCTGATGGTATACGCCCTCTCAAAAGGCTACTCCTTTTTCATGGGAGCCAACCACCTGGAGTCAGGCATACCTTTGGGGAGGCCGGGGAACATCCTGAGCGCGGGGCTGATACTGCCTCTGAATATCTGTGTGGGACTGGTGGTGGCAGGGACCATGTATTGCTTTTATTCCCTGTTCCGGGAAGGGGAGGTGTGATGATGCAGGCCCTTGTGACCAATTACTACGAGACAGCGGCCATGATTCTGTTTTCCATTGGGTTTACCATGCTGCTGCTCCAGAAAAATCTGATTAAAAAGGCCATCGGGCTGAACATCATGGATATGTCCGTGTATCTGTTCCTGGCGGCCAAGGGGTACATTGCCGGTGGAAGGGCGCCGATTGCAGATGGAAGGACGGCCGTGGAAGGATTCATCAATCCCCTTCCCGGCGGTCTGGTGCTCACAGGTATCGTGGTGTCTGTCAGTGTGTCGGCCTTTCTCTTTTCGCTGATTCAGAGATTCCACCACTATTACAAGACCCTGGATTTGGACGGCATGCTGTATGAAGGACAGGAGGAGACTGACGGTGAGGCTGGTTGAGAACATTCCATTTTTCAGTATATTCATCATGATGGCAGGGGGAATCGTGACGCCCCTTCTGGGGGGGGGGCAGGAACCGGGCCAGGGTTCTCCACCTGGTGTTGGGGGGAGCCGAGGCGGGGCTGTCCGGCCTGCTGGGGGGATATACATCGGACGGTACCTCTTTTTGCTTCATGATGGGCCATTTTCCGGCGCCCTGGGGCAATGAGGTCAGGGCCGGCGCCCTGGAGGCCCTCATGAGCCTGGTCTTTTCCCTTGTAATGTTACTTACAGTGGCTGCCAATAAACGGTCTCTGGAACATGATATACCTTCGGAGCGGGCCGGTCTGTATTATGTGATGATGAACCTTCTGTTCAGTTCCCTTCTGGCCCTTATCTATACCAATGACCTTTTTACCGCTTATGTGTTCATAGAAATCAATACCATTTCAGCCTGCGCCATTGTGTGCGCAAAGGAAAGCGGCGAGACTGTGGCGGCAGCCATACGCTATCTTATCATGAGCCTGGTGGGAAGCGGCCTTATCCTTATCTCCATTGCCCTTTTATACTGCCAGACAGGCCATCTGCTTATGGAACCCATGGCAGGGAAGGTCAGGGAGCTGGCGTCCTCCGGAAAGGATTTATTTCCCCTTAAGATGGCTCTGGTGATGATGACCTCCGGTCTGGCGGTAAAAAGCGCCCTGTATCCCTTCAGCTCCTGGCTGCCGGGAGCCCATGCCAATGCCACGGCCGCCTCCAGCTCTGTTTTGTCGGGGCTGGTTCTGAAGGGATATATTATCCTGCTTCTCAAGGTCTATATGCGGATTTTGGGAATGGATTTGATTATCCGGCTGCGGATAAATGACCTGCTCTTTGTGTTCGGAATCCTGGCCATGGTCATTGGTTCGGCCAAGGCACTGCAGCAGCACATGGTCAAGCGGGTTATTGCCTATTCATCCATTGCCCAGATTGGATACATCTTCATGGGAATCGGCATGGGAACCAGGGCAGGGCTGGCGGCCGCAGTGCTGCACATGATTGTCCACGCCGTGACAAAACCAATGCTGTTTACAGCTGCGGGCGGCCTCATGGACTGCTGCGGCCACCAGAAGGAGATAGCGGCCCTGAGGGGAAACGCAAGGCGGAATCCGGCAGCCGGGGCAGGGCTGGTGGTAGGGAGCATGGCCATGATAGGGATTCCTTTTTTTTCAGGTTTCATTTCTAAGATTTCCTTTGCAATGGCCTCGTTTCATGACCTGAACCGGGCTGTTCTGGTGCTGGGGGCCCTGGCCGTGAGCACGGTCCTCAATGCCATGTATTACATACCTCTCATCATCATCGTGTTTTCAGAAAGCGGGCCGGAGAAAGAGGATTATGAGGCGGCAGGACTGGAGGGCGCGGCTGTGCCTGAGACAGGGGAGCCTGTAAGGGACCTGCATTTTACGGCAGCCATGGCCTGTTTTATGGCTGGAAATGTGCTGATTGGAACCTGCTACGGCCCGGTGGTCAGGATGATAGAGACAGGGCTTGCCAATTTTGGGTGACCCTGGCGGCAGGACACTACATGAAAAGGAGAGAACATAGGACATGAGAGAAATGTGGATGCTGGCGCCGGTGCTGTTTCCCATGATTTCCGGTGCGGCCCTGTGGATATGGAATCCGGATCAAAAGAAAATGCGGACAGCCGCAGCGGTCCTGTCTCTATCAGAGGCGGTCGGTTCATGGATCGTCATCCTGAACTGCCTGGGGATGGGGCTGCCCCTGTGGAACATCGGTCCGGGCATGGAGCTGTGCCTCCGGCTGGACGGAACCGGGGCCCTGTTTTCCGGGCTGGCATCCCTTATATGGGTGCTGGTGGTTTTCTTTGCCTTTGAATATATGGAGCATGAGAGGGAAGAAGCGCGCTTTTTCGGCTGCCTTATTATGTCCCTGGGAGCCCTGACAGGAGTTGCCTATGCGGGAAATTTTGTTACCCTGTACCTGTTTTTCGAGATGATGACATTTTTCAGCGTTCCTCTGGTGTTCCATTCAGGGAAGAAGGAAGCGCTCCGGGCCGGAATGGTATATCTGGCCTATTCCATGCTGGGCGCATCCATTGCCCTGGGAGGCTACTTTTTCTTCCGCCAGTATGCCTGCGGAACGGATTTTATGGCGGGCGGGGTTTTGGCGGAGGCTGTGGGAACGGCGCAGGAAAGGCCTCAGATTCTGCTGCTGTCTGTATTCTGTATGGCAGCCGGATTTTCCTGCAAGGCAGGTCTTATGCCCCTTCATCCGTGGCTGCCCATCGCGCATCCGGTTGCGCCTGCGCCTGCCAGCGCTGTGTTATCGGGCCTGATTACAAAGGCGGGGGTGGTGGCGGTCATCCGGGTGGTGTACAATATGGCCGGTCCCTCATTCCTGCGCGGAACGTGGGTGCAGTATGCCCTTTTGTCCATGGCCGTGCTGACCATATTTACCGGTTCCATGCTGGCTTATAAGGAAAAGAAACTGAAGAGGCGTCTGGCCTGCTCCTCCTTCAGCCAGGTGTCCTATGTGCTGTTCGGCATATTCCTGCTGTCCATGGAAGGGCTTTACAGCTCCCTGCTCCAGATGGTGTTTCATGCCCTGGCAAAGAACGCCCTGTTCCTCTGTGCGGGGGCTGTGATTTGTAAGACGGGATGCACCAGGATAAAGGAGATGAAAGGGATGGGAAGGCGGATGCCGGCTGTGATGATATGCTTTGCACTGGCATCCCTGTCACTGGTGGGGATTCCGCCGGCAGGTGGTTTTCTGGCAAAATGGCATCTGACCGTGGGCGCCATGAGGACTGAGGCAGGCCTTTTTACATGGCTGGGGCCTGTGGTGCTTATGGTCAGCGCCCTGCTGACGGCCGGGTATCTGTTTCCTATTATTGTGGAGGGATTTTTTCCGGGAAAGGATTGGCAGAAAACGGAAAAATCAGAGGACGGCAGGTCCTGCGCGGACGTTCCCACGGTATCTGCGTTTATAAAGGTGCCTCTGGCCGTGCTGGGTATCTCCCTGCTGGTGCTGGGAGCTCTGGGAAATCCTGTATTTGAATTGCTGCGGGGCATTGCCTCTGCTATGGTGTGAAAGGGGGGATGAGTGTGAATCCGTATTATCTGCTGGCGCCTGTGCTTCTTCCTGTGATGACTGGCGGGGCTGTGCTTTTCCTGCGTCCCAAGGAGCGCAGGAAAAGGGAGATACTGGTAATGGGGGGAATCCTGGCTGCCTCGGCTGTGATTGGGGCCCTGGTGGTGAACAGTCCCAAGCAGCCGCTGGTTCTGTACCGCTTTGGCAGCAGGATGGACATATCACTGGGACTGGACGGCCTGTCCGGGGTATTTGCCTGTCTCATCGCAGTGCTTTGGCCCCTGACCACGCTGTATTCCTTTGAGTATATGAAGCATGAGGGAAAGGAAAATAAGTTTTTCGGATATTTTTCTATTACATATGGCGTGGTGGCTGGAGTGGCACTGTCACACAGCCTGATTACCCTGTACTTCTTCTATGAACTCATGACTCTGGCTACCCTGCCTCTGGTCATGCATGCCATGGATACCAGGGCCATATATGCGGGCAAGAAATACCTGCTTCTCTCCATGGCAGGGGCTGCCATGGTGTTTGTCAGCATCATCAGCCTTCATGAATATGGAACCACTCTGGACTTTACCTGGGGCGGCGTGATTCCACAGGGGCTGTCCCATGAGGAACGGCGTCATCTGTACGGCGCTTTTATTCTGGCCTTCTTTGGGTTTGGGGTAAAGGCGGCAGTTGTTCTGTTTCACAGCTGGCTTCCCGCCGCATCGGTGGCCCCCACTCCGGTATCTGCCCTTTTGCACGCGGTGGCGGTGGTAAAGGGAGACGTGTTTGCCCTGATGCGGGTGGTGTACTGGTGCTTTGGGGCAGAATTTCTGACAGGGACAAAGGTACAGGCGGCGGCCATGTGCGTCTGCTGCGCTACCATCCTCTACGGCTCCCTCAGGGCCCTTTGCACCCAGCACCTGAAACGCAGACTGGCATACTCCACCGTAAGCCAGCTGTCTTATATCCTCATGGGGGTCATGCTTATGACTCCCGCAGGCCTGGCTGCGGGTCTGACCCACATGGTATGCCACGCCCTGATGAAGATTACCCTGTTTTTCTGCGCGGGAGCTATCCTGTACAAAGGGGGACGGGAGTATGTGTATGAGCTTCGCGGCGTAGGAAGGGCCATGCCGGTCACTATGACTTGTTTTACTATGGCCGGACTGGGGTTAGTGGGGGTCCCGCTTTTTGCGGGCTTTGTGAGCAAATTTATGCTGGGCTCAGCTGCCGCAGAGGCTGGGGGACTGGGGATGCTGGGAGTGGTATCCCTGATTATATCCGCCTTTTTTACCTTGTTTTATATGGTGCTCATTATAGGGGCCGCCTGGTTCCCGGCAGAGGGGCAGGAAGATCCCCATTGGAATACCCAATGTGATCCAAACTGGAATATGAAGCTTCCTCTGATTGCCATTACTGCCATGAGCATGGTTCTGGGCCTGTGGTCCGGTCCTATGATTCAGGTGTTTAACCGGATTGCGGCAGGAGGCCTGTAGGAAGGATGAAGGAGGTAGCGGGAATGGAAGGAAATGTATGGCTGTTGGGGGCTGTGGCCTGGCCTTTTCTGGCGGCCTTTATCAGTCTTTTTGCGGGAAAAAAAGGAGAGAGGAACCGAGATATTTTTGCGTCGGCCGCCATGGTCATGGAAGTTACAGGCATGCTCTGCCTTTATCCGGGAAGCGGTCCCGCGTCCTTTTCATGGGCCGGTTTTTGCGAGATGGGCATATGGCTGAGGGCGGACGGATTCAGGTGGCTGTACAGTACCATCGCAGCCTTTATGTGGATGATGACCACTCTGTTTTCCATGGAATATTTTGCCTGCCACGGCAATCGCGGGAGATACTGTTTCTTTTCCCTTTTAACCTGCGGGGCAACAATGGGCGTATTCCTGTCCGACAGCCTGTTCACTCTGTTCCTGTTTTTTGAGATAATGGGTCTTACCTCCTTTGTGATGGTCATACAGGAGGAGACAGCGGCAGCGGGAAGGGCTGCCAGGACATACCTGGCCATTGCGGTCATAGGAGGGCTGTGCGCGCTGTTTGGCATATTCATGATTGGGGCAGGAACAGGAAATCTTTCCATGGACAGTCTGGAACAGTTCAGGAAGGCCACGGGGGAAACATGGCCCCTGTATCTGGCAGGAGGGCTGCTGCTTGCCGGATTCGGGGCAAAGGCGGGAATGTATCCGCTGCATGTATGGCTTCCCAATGCCCATCCCGTGGCGCCTGCGCCTGCAAGCGCGCTGCTGTCAGGCATCCTGACCAAGACAGGAGTGTTCGGCATCCTGGTGGTTACCGTGACCATGTTCCGGCATGACCGGATCTGGGGAATGGTGCTTTTGGCGCCGGGGGCCGTGACCATGGTGCTGGGAGCCATACTGGCTGTTTTTTTCCATTGATTTAAAACGTACCCTGGCATGCTCCTCCATGTCCCAGATTGGCTTCATTCTTACAGGGTGTGCCATGCAATGCCTGCTGGGTGAGGAAAACGGACTGGCTGTAAGCGGAACAGTGCTGCATATGGTGAACCATTCCATGATTAAGCTGGTGCTGTTCATGGCGGCGGGATGTATTTATATGAACCTGCACAGGCTGGACCTGAATGAGATTCGGGGATATGGCAGGAACAAGCCTTTCCTGATGCTGGTCTTTGCCATGGGAGCATATGGCATATGCGGCATCCCGCTTTGGAACGGGTATGTGAGCAAGACGCTGCTCCATGAGAGCATTGTGGAGTATATGGAAATGCTGGGAAGACAGGGCGCTAATGTGCTGCCCTTTCAGGTGCTGGAGTGGGCCTTCCTTATGGCGGGCGGTCTTACGGTGGCCTACATGATAAAGCTGTTTGCAGCCATTTTCCTGGAAAAGGCTCCCCTGGGACGGGACGTGGATGACGGGAGAGAGAGGTACGCGGGCACGGCTGCCTGTTTTGCCCTGGGCGGTTCCGCTCTTTTCCTTCCGCTTATGGGAATGGCTCCCCACCGGATTATGGACCGGATGGCAGATATCAGCCGTCCGTTTTTAAGGGGGGCGCAGGTCCCGCATCAGGTGGCGTATTTTTCAGAGGCCAATCTCAGAGGGGCCTGTATCAGAATTTCCATGGGAATCCTGGTGTATGTGCTGCTCATCCGCAGATACCTTATGGAGACAGGGGAGGACGGAACCAGGATCTACGTGGACAGATGGCCGGCATGGCTGAACCTGGAGGACCAGGTGTACCGTCCTCTGGTTCTCACCGTGCTGCCCTTTTTGGGAGCCATGCTGGCCAGATGTGTCAATGGGATCTGCGAAGGCCCTCTTCCCCTGTTCATGAAAAAGCCTGAAAAAAACAGGTGGTGGTGCCGGGGGGAATCCAGCAGGTTTTTCAGGCAGGCCCAGGATGTAAGGCTTCTGCACATGATTTATTCCAGCATGGGATATGGGTTTATGATGCTGGGAGCAGGGCTCATACTGATGACAGCCTATGTGCTGTTTTTATGAGAAGCCTTGCGGGTGAAGAAAAATGTGAGCTGTCAGGCAGTGTGAAAAATGCGTTCTGCAGTATAATAAAAAAGGTTGTCCCTCATATGATTAATTACCTCAGGGATGGTGATACTCTCCATTAGAAAACACCATTTATGAATCAGCGAGGTAATGTTATGTATAGAGAGAACAAGAATATGAACCAGGACGCACACCAGACCATTTTGAGAGGGGATTTATATTATGCGGATTTGTCGCCGGTAGTGGGGTCTGAGCAGGGGGGAGTCCGGCCGGTACTGGTCATCCAGAATGATGTGGGGAACAAATACAGCCCAACCGTAATCGTGGCGGCCATCACCAGCCGGTCCACCAAGGCAGCCATCCCCACCCATGTGTGTATCCGCAGGATGCGCGGCGGATTAAAGCAGGATTCCACCGTACTGGCAGAGCAGATTCGCACCATAGACCGGAACCGTTTGAAGGAATACATAGGACATCTGGATTCCGGGCAGATGGCGGGAATCGAACAGGCCATGGTTACCAGCCTGGGGCTGGGGCATCTGACGGGGAATATGGGACAGGTCTTTTTTCCGTCTTATTCATAGAAGGAAATAATGAGGACAGGAGGCATGATTTGATATTGACATATGTCATAAACTACTCTATAATTATTGACATAAGTCAAAAACAAAGTAAGATAGTGGATAAGGAGAAGGCAAATGGCGCGACCGTACAAAGCCAGAAGAATCTGTTCCGTGCCCACCATAGACGCCTTTGGTCCTTTAAACCAGGAGATGGACAGCGCGGTGGAGCTCACATTGGAGGAATATAAGACCATACGGCTCATTGACTGGTTGGACTGCACCCAGGAAGAGTGCGCAGACCAGATGGGGGTGGCCAGAACCACGGTCCAGGCGGTGTATAATTCAGCCAGGAAAAAGCTGGCGGACTGCCTGGTCAATGGGAAAAGGCTGGAGATCCGGGGAGGCAACTACCAGCTGTGCCCGGACGGAGGAAATTGCTGCGGGAAGAACTGCGGGAAACGCGGATGCCGCAAACGCCGTTGTCATAACAAACCAGGAGGAGATTGTAATGAAGATTGCTGTAACATATGAAGACGGACAGGTATTCCAGCATTTTGGCCATACAGAGGAGTTCAAGGTATATGACACAGAGGATAAGAAAATCCTGTCCTCCCAGGTAGTGGGAACCGGCGGAAGCGGCCATGAGGCCCTGGCTGTGTTTTTGAAAAACCTGGGAGTAAAGGTGTTAATTTGCAGAGGAATCGGAGGCGGCGCCAGGACCGCACTGTCCCAGGCCGGAATTGAACTGTATCCAGGCGCATCCGGGGATGCGGACCAGGCAGTGGAGGCCCTGTTAAGCGGCAGCCTGGTTTATGACCCCAATACCATGTGCAGCCATCACCATGAGGGCGGGGAGCATAACTGCCATGGACATGGACACAGCTGCGGAGAACATAATTAATAATAAAGAAAAAAGCGGATAAAGCAAAGAGATGCCGGTATGTGGATATGGATTCACGTACCGGCATTTTTCATGTCCTCTTTTTACATCAAGCTGGATTACAGCAGATAGATACGTGGCAATACGCCGGACACACGGGGCTAAATAACATTACAGGTAAGAACTGTTACATAGAAAAATCCAATTGGACAAACAATTTTTTTATTAGTAAACTAAATTGAATGTATATCGCAAACAATAATTCGATAATGCAAAAGAGGATCAGGATGAATCAGATAATTTATAAGGAAAGAAAAAATACAAATTCCATGAAGTGGGATAACTGCGGGGAGAAATTTGGCAATGAGAATCTGCTTCCTTTGTGGGTGGCTGATATGGATTTTGAGGTTCCGGAATGTGTGAAGGAGGCTATAAAGGAATATGCTGATTTCGGCGTGTTCGGATATTATAATACGCCTCATGCATACGCAGATGCATTTATCCGGTGGGAGGAAACATATCACAATTATCAGGTGAAAAGAGAGTGGATGCGTTTTGCTCCCGGAGTTGTTCCTGCGGTCAACTGGCTGATGCATATACTGACTAAGGAACAGGAGGGAGTTATTATTATGCCTCCTGTGTATTATCCATTCCGCGACGCAATTCTTAATAATAACAGACAGCTTGTGGAAAGTCCCCTTGTACGTACGGAAAATGGATATGTGATGGACTATAAGGATTTTGAAGAGAAAATCATGGAACATGACGTAAAGCTGTTCATACTGTGCTCCCCCCACAATCCGGTGGGAAGGGTATGGATGTCCGGGGAGATAAAGAGGGCGCTGGATATATGTAAGAAGCATCATGTCTATGTTATCTCCGATGAAATTCATCAGGATATCATTATGAAAGGCCATGAACATGTTGTAGCTGCCACCACAGGTACATACGATGATATGCTGCTCACACTTACGGCAGGGACCAAGACATTTAACCTGGCAGCCTGCCAGAATTCCATCCTGGTCATTCCGGATCAGGGACTGCGGGACAGGTATGACCAGTATTTAAAACGGCTTCGGATCAATGGCGGGAATGCATTTGGCTATATTGCGGTACAAAGCGCCTATGAAAAGGGAAGGGACTGGCTTGAGCAGGTACTGGATATCATAGAGGCCAATTACCGTTATATGAGAAATACGCTTTTGGAGGCGCTTGCGGATGTTTGGATTTCCGAACTGGAAGGAACGTATCTGATGTGGATTGATTTGGGCAGATACATAAAGCCGGAGGACATGAAACACGTTATCCAGGACAAATGCGGTCTGGCGGTGGATTATGGAAGCTGGTTCGGCGAAGGCGGATATGACGGATTTATCCGCGTCAATCTTGCAACCAGCAAGGAAAATATTGAACTGGCGGCGCAGAATATAATCCGGGCCCTGAAACACGTTTGATAAAGGACAGAGAGACACTTGCGGATATGGAAAATATTAAAATAAATCAATTGTCTTTTTCGTATGAAGACAACGGGAAATTAATTTTAAAGGATATAGATATAGAGGTGCAGGCGGGAGAATTCGTCTGTATTCTGGGACAATCCGGGTGCGGAAAGAGCACACTTTTGCGCCTGCTGGCCGGCCTTTTAAAACCCACGTCCGGAGAATTGTTAATCGGAGGTAAAATGGTGGAAGGAGCCAGTCTGGAGCGCGGCGTTGTATTCCAGGATTACGGTTTGTTTCCGTGGATGACAGCGGGTGAAAATATCCTGCTTGCATTAAAACAGCGTTTTCCGGGAAGGACAAAGCAGGAGCTAAAGCAGACGGCCATAAACATGCTGCTGGAAGTGGGACTGGAGGAATCCGTCTATAAGATGCTGCCAAAGGAATTGTCCGGCGGCATGAAGCAGCGGTGTGCCATTGCCCAGGCATTTAGCATGGACCCGCCCATTCTGCTGATGGACGAGCCGTTTGGAGCGCTGGATGCAGTGACCCGGGCCAGGCTTCAGGACCTGGTGCTCAAGCTGTGGGCGCAGGACAATCCAAAGAAAACCGTGTTTTTTGTGACCCATGATGTAGATGAGGCAATGCTCCTTGCCAACCGCATTATCGTGCTGGGACAATCGCCAAGCAGCATTATATACGAGTGCGTGATTCCGGAAGACGGGCGCCCCACCAGGGAGACGCAGTTTGAGAACATGGAAATGCTCAGGATGCGCACCAAATTGATTTGCCAGATTAACAGGGATGTGGCAGACCACATTGAATAGAAGATGGATAGGGAGCTGACCTGCTGTCAGGTCCTATAACCATAAATATACGGCGACAGAAAGGGAAAAAGTCATGAAAAAGAGAATTTTTACAGTGCTTCTGGCAGCGGCTATGACAGTCAGTCTGGCGGCCTGCGCCGGCACGGCAGAGAACAATGCCGGCGGAAAAACAGAGGAGACATCAGCAGGCCAAAGCGTGTCAAAGGAGACGGCGGAAAGTGAGGCCGCATCAAAAGAAACGCCTGGGGAGAATACACCGGAGCAGGCTGCATCGGATGAAAAGGCTTCCGATGAAAACGCGCCGGAACAGAGCGTGGTAAAATGGAACTGCGGAACAAGCGGTAATGTGCTTCTGACAATTGCAGAGGAAAAGGGATATCTGAAAGACGAGGGAATCACAATTGAGTACGTTGAGGCCAACGCCAATGCCGACGCAATGACGCTGCTGGCTACGGGTAAGGTAGATGTTGTATCGAATGCAGGAACAAGCAACCCTCTGCAGCAGATTGCGTCCGGGGTGGACCTGACAATCTTTGGAGGCCACATGGTGGAAGGCTGTATGCCGGTTGTGGCAAAAGCAGGTGCTGAGTGGAACGGAATCGAATCCTTTATCGGCAAAAAGGTGGCGGTGAATCCAAGCTACTTTGCGTTTACGGGCGCAGTGATGGACCTTGGCTATGACAATCCCCTTGAGGCTGTGGACTGGGAAATTTATTCCGATTACAATGACGCCCTGGCAGCCGTAATCCGCGGGGACGTGGAATATGCGCTTATGGGTACAGGACAGAACCTGGCTGTTCAGGAGATGGCGAAAAATGGGGAAATCGACATTGTAAGCTATCAGAGTGAAATCATGGAGAATTATTCCTGCTGCAGGATGGAAGGCCAGACCCAATGGGTAAATGACAATCCCAATACAGTAAAAGCCGTTATCCGCGCATTGTTGCGGGCCCAGTCTTATTATGAGAGCAATAAAGAGGAGGCCGTAAAATTACATGCCGCAAAAATCAAGGCCACGGAAGAATATGTGGCTGCTTATATGTTGGATGACGAGCACTATTTTGTAAGTGTTGACCCCTTAAAAATTCTGTAAAGCGGGCGTGGGATATACTTGACAAAACAGGATTCTTAGATGAAAAGGCAAAAGAGATCAATATTGATGACCATATCAATACGAAGTTATATGAGGAAGCCCTTGGAGAAGCGGCAGAGACATATGGCGGGGAGGCGCCTGAGTTCTACCAGAATATGAAAACCTTCTTTGAGGAGAACGACAAATAAGAGGAGCGGTTAAGGAGACAGGGACATGAATAAGGCGGGAGCATTTATAAAAAAATATTGGATTACATTCTGCATATTCTCAGGGCTGGTGCTGCTGTATGTCTATGTGACGGAACATAAGCTGGTGAATCCATATCTGTTCCCATCAACAGATGCGATTAAACAGGCATTTATATCAAGCCGCGGCATGATGGCAGGTAATATGCTGGCATCCTTTAAGCTGCTGATACCGTCAGTGACAGTTTCGCTGCTCATTGCCCTGTTTCTTGGGACTATCATGGGGATGAATACAAGGGTAAGGGAGGTCCTGTATCCGGTCATATACGCTTTTAGCGTAATACCATCCATTCTCTTGTCTCCCTTTGTACTTCTCATGGCTCCAAGCCTGTTTTCAGCGTCCGTTTTTCTGATTGTCTATAATATTATGTGGGCAACCCTTTTTGCCACCATTACAGGTATCATGACAATCGACAAACGATATCTGGACAAGGCGGCCACCCTGGAATTACGGGGGTTTAAGAGGCTGGTAAAGGTCATCCTTCCGGCGGCAAGCCCGTCCATCCTGGCTGGATTTGTCAATTCCCTGCGCAGTTCTTTCGTTATGCTGGTTTTTGCTGAGATGTACGGTGCAGGACAGGGCATGGGATATTTCGTGAAGAAGTATGCGGAGTTAGGCATTTTCGCCAATACGTGGGTTGGTTTTGTTTTTATGGTAATTGTACTGGTAATTGTAATGCAGATATTTGAGATGCTGAAAAAGCATTTGCTGAAGTGGACGATAGATTAGAGGATTCAGTAAAAAATCAGCCATAGTCAGGCAGAAGATGAAAAAACAGGCTCCCATGAACACAGCATATAAAGCAGTGTTCATGGGGGCCTGACCTATCTTAATCTGTTAAGATATCGCAGAGCCTGTCTGACGTGATATTTTATCCCACCACGATATCGGATTTTACCACATCTATCTTTACACATTTCCGCTCCACCGGCGTATCTGCCAGGCGGATGTGAAGTTCTGCTGTTTCAGTATCTCCTGAGAAGTCCTGGGGATTTGTCTTAATCCAGAAAGCAGCGTAGCCGCCCCTTACAGGAATGGCTGTGGGGCCGATTACCTGGACAGGGCCTTTTGTCTCCACCTGGATTATGCCGGGGAAGTATACCAGGGTGGTGGAAACACGGTCCGTGACCCGGCATACCACACGGGTGGTATCCGTATAATCCCCATAAAGTTTCGTATCGTCAGCAGTGACTTCCATATCGTACAGGCTGGAATCCCGGAGGAATTTCTTTTGGATGACGGCTTTTCCCTTGTAATACCCTGTGATGCTTCCGTCCTGCCACAAATCCTGCCATACGCCGATTTCCTCCTCAATTTCAATGGGAGGATGCTCCAGACCTATATACCGGTTATCGGGATAATAGCGGACCGGCGCCTTTCCATACATTTCCACCTCAATGTAATCACAGTTGGTAAGGACCATGAATGGGGAAACCAGACGGTTGCCCTTATTATCACCTCTGGAAAATTCCATGGTGGGCTCCATCACGATTTCCTGTTCCGGGTTTTTCTGGCTGCGCAGTACATGGGCAGCGTATTTGGGAATGCGGAACATGTCCATGACGCCGTGGTAACAGATCTTATCGCCTGAGCCGTAATCCGCATGTGTATTGTAGTCAAAGGCGCACCAGCCTATGATTCCCAGAAGGTCCTTTGAGAGGCTGGAGTGACTGTATACCCTGGCATAAGCCCTGGCGTGGGTGGTGCGTTTGTCCGCGCTGTCCCAGAGTTTGGTGGGGAATGCCGTCCCGGAGAATTCGGTAATCATGAAGGGAACGGGATATTCCAGGCCCGTGGCTTCCTGGCGGCCCTTGAACAGCTTTGTGCTGTCCGGATCGCAGTCTGAATACGTAAAATCATTTAAGGAGTACACATCCTCCAGAAGATGGCTGTTGGTAATGTAGCGCACGCCTGTGGTGGGGCGGGAGGAATCCAGCCTATGGGCCAGGGCATTAGCCCTGGTATACAGGGCGTCATCGTCCAGGGATTCATTGATGTGTATGTTCCAGATAAAGATGCCCGGATGGTTGTACTGGGTCAGAATCATGGACTCCACATCCTGCATCATGACCTTTTTAAATTCTTCCCCGCCTATGTGGCCCCATCCCGGTATCTCTGAGAATACCAGGAGTCCAATCTCATCGCACCGGTCCAGGAAATACTCTGACTGCATGTAGTGGGAGGTGCGTACCGTGTTGGCATTGAGGTAATTCTTCAGGATGTCCGCATCCTTTTCCTGGGCCCGCCTGCCCATGGCATAGCCCACATAGGGAAAGGACTGGTGGCGGTTCAGGCCCATTATCTTGATTTTCCTGTTGTTGATAAAGAGTCCCTCCGGCGTGCAGGCCACTGTGCGAAAGCCCGTTCTCACATGGTGTCTGTCCAGCACATGTCCGCCAGACTCCAGTGTTATATCTGCCGTGTAGAGGTAAGGATTGTCCGGATCCCATAGAACCGGGGACGGGACGCACTGGGGCTCTAAGGTAATGCTGCTTTTGCCCGGTGCGGCATGGATGCATCTTTTGTAGGAGGTGACAACGGCCCCATCCCTGTCCTTCAGGCAGATATCCGCTGTCAGGGAACATTCCGGGCCGCTGTTATCCAGGAACAGTTCCGGCTTCAGGACAGCATTTCCATTCTCCAGGTCATAACGGATTAAGGCCCGTTCCACAAAGACAGGACCGCAGCAGTAAAGCCAGACGTCACGGTAAACGCCGCCATAGGTCATATAATCAATGGCATACCCAAAGGGAGGGATGTCCTCCCGCTCATGGCTGTCCACCCGCAGTACTACCCGGTTTGCGCCCTCTGTGCATAAACCGGTAATGTCAAACATGCTTTTTGAGTAGCCGCCTTTGTGTTCTCCCGCCTTCTGGCCGTTCACAAAGAGCTCAAAACAGGTCATGAC
>JAJQEA010000426.1 GCA_021201905.1 Clostridia bacterium | reverse complement strand
TTGCACAGAAAGGCAGACTTCTGGGAGAATATGTGGAGACCAGGGTACAGAAGGAGCAGGGAATCATGGAACATATCTGCCAGGCAATAACGGATGGTGGATACCAGTATCAAAAGGCGGTGGGACATTCAAAGTTCAAGGTAGATATTGCTGTGGTCAATCCTTACAATCCGGATGAGTATCTGTTGGGCATTATGCTGGATGGAGATTCTTACCTGCAATCAGCGAACACCAGGGACCGCGAAGTGGCTCAGATTAGCGTGCTGAATGGACTGGGATGGGAGCTGCATCGGATCTGGACGATGGATTGGTGGGATAACCGGGATAAAGAGCTTTCCAAGCTGCTCCGGCTTCTTGATGAAAGGAAGGAGGCAGCATATCAGATTTATCAGAAACGTCATATAAATGATTCTGAGGAGATTGCTGTGGTGGCAGAAGAACCGGCAGTGAGGATGGAAGAGGAACCGAGGCCGGAAGCGGATTTTGCAGTGAGGCCGGAAGAAAATCCGGCAAAGGGACCGGAGGTGAGACCAGAAGAAGAACTGGCAGTGGAACCGACAGAAGAGCAGATGGAAACAAACCTTGAAACTGTTGCAGCGGATATAGACGAATCTGCAGAGGGAAAGTTTGCAGATACGATGACTTTGGCTCAGAAACCAGTCCCTGATGCCAGGGGACATTTTGTGGCTCAGAATCCGGCTCCTGCTATAGAGGATGTCAAAGTGGCATCTGGTAAGAACGAACCTGCGGATATCATTGTACAAGCAGACTCTGTAGAGATGGAATACCGTGTAGAGGAATATATCTTTGCAGATGTCGAAGTTACTGATTTGTCAACAGCCGATTACATAAAGAAGGAAAATCTGCCCTTGATTGTTGATAAGATGCAGCGGATTGTTGACGCAGAGGCTCCGATTATGTATGACCGGCTGGTGAAGAAAACATTGCGGGCGTTTCATATCGTCAGATCCAGCCCACAGACATTGGAAGCAACAGACAAGGCGCTCAAGAAGGTTTCAGCGCGAATGAATAAGCAGACCGGAGCAAAGTTCTATTGGCGCAAGGATCAGGATCCGGATCTATACAGAATTTACAGAAGGGAGGACAACTCCAGTGATAAAAGATCTGCTGATGAAATATGTCAGCAGGAACTGAAGAATGCCGTATGTGTTGCACTTACAGAAAAAGGGACTCAGGATAAGGAGAGTCTTATGAAGAGTGCAATCCGAACAATGGGGTATGCCAGAAGCAGCCCTGCTTTGACTGCTGCCGCAGAAAAGGGCTTGAAATATGGAAGGAGAACCGGGGAAATCGTGCAGGATGAAGAAAAGCGGTTTTTGCTGGGAAATTGACATTCAGCTTAATGAAAGAAATCTATGCCGGGGAGATTTGAGTCTTCCCGGTATTTTGTTACGGAAAATAACATCAAGCGGATTAAAGTGATGCGTAAAGATAATTATACCGGTTAGACGATAAAGGATATGATGGTAAGATGAGTGTAAAAGAATACAGGCTGAGTCCACAGGCCCTGGTGATGGTACGGGGGAGCTCAAAAGGAACACAGCCCCTATCCTTACATTCAAAACATCTGATTAAATGGCAGCTCCCACAGCATTCCCTTCATGAATACATGACATGAAATTACCCGGTGCCTTTGCATCTCCTATGAAATATACATCCTTTTCTGTTGACGCATATATTTCCTGAAAGAGTTTGTTGTTCTTTTCAAATCCGATGGAAATAATCACGTTGTCTGCCGGAAAGCTCTCTGCCTTGCCGTTTACCTCAAGCTCAACACTGTCATTCGTTATCCTTTTTACATTTACCTTTAAATATATAGGTATATTATTGAATTTTAAAAGATCAATCAACATATCCCGGTGTGATATAGCAGGCCTTATTCTTCCTCCCATGAGCTCATCCAGAGCTTCAAGAACAATCGGTTTAAGCCCTTGCTGTTTCAGCCAGAGTGCAATTTCACACCCTACCTGGCCGCCTCCCACGACCACTATGTTCTTTCCTAATATATCTGCATTCATTAAAGCGGCTGTTCCAGTGATTACATGCCCTGAGTCCACACCCTCAATCTGCGGAATTCTTTCTTTTGCCCCATTTGCAATAACAATCACATCCGCATCTAACGCGAGGATTTCCTCTGATGTCATGTATCTGTTAAACCGCAGCGAAACTTTATTTTTCTTCATCTGGCGTTCGTACCATTTCAGCAGTCTTCTGTTCGCTTCTTTAAAATCTGGTGTCTCTGCCGGGATCATTACACCACCCAGACAATCATTCTTTTCGTAAATAGTCACCTGATGCCCACGTATTGCTGCTGTACGGGCACACTCCATTCCGGCGACACCTCCTCCAATAATTGCAACCTTCTTTGAATTTGCACATTTTGCATATTTCGCTTTTGCTTCTTCTTCAAAACATACATCCGGATTAACGGCGCATCTCAAAGGTAACCCTGCCTGTATGCTGGCGAGGCATCCGTTATTACAGCTGATGCATGGGCGAATATCCTCTTCTTCTCCGCGATGCACCTTATTTGCCCACTCCGGATCAGCCAGCATTCCCCTTGCAATGCCAATTGCATCCACTTTCCCCTCAGATATTGCCCTATATGCAATTGCAGGGACATTCATTTTTCCCGGTAATATTACAGGGATATTTACCTCCTTGCGCAGCGCTTCGGCCTCATCGATCCAGCAGCCATCTGGCATATACATCGGAGGATATAACCAATACATGGAATCATGTGTTCCTGTTCCGAACAAAAATCCATCATATCCGATTTTCTCCAAATATTGTCCCATTAACAGGCTTTCCTCCATATCACGCCCATACTCAACATAGCTTTCTCCTGGAACATGTCCCTGTCTTGGACCCTTCATATGTGATTTTGTGCCCAAATGCGTGGTAACCGGGAAATCCGGTCCACATTTCTCACGGATACCATCCCGAATTTCTTTCATAATCCGCAATTTGTTTTCCAGACTGCCGCCATACTGATCCGTTCTGTGATTCCAGGCATCCACTCCAAACTGGTCGCCAAGATAACCCCCTTTTACACCATTGATATCTACGCCATCTGCTCCTGCCTTATAACAAAGATATACAGCATCAACGGTAGCCTGAACGATTTTATGTATTTCTTCTACCGTCAGCTCTCTGCATAATATAGATGGCTCATAACAGTTTTCGACTGCGGAACTGGAAACAGGGGTATTGAAATCTTCGTCCGGCACAATATTACGTCCGCTGTAAATCTGAAACTGACAAAATAGTTTCGCTCCATATTTGTGAACACGATCAGCCAACTTTTTTGTCTGGACCACAAAGCGCTTCGGATCCACCAATGGAGAATCCTGATTTTCAAGCCCGTGATTCGGTGTAATCGAACCAGTAATAATAAGTCCTGCACCACCTTTTGCACGCTCTTCATAATATCGAATAAGTGTCTCCCCAAAGGCTCCATTTAATTCTGTCCAGCCCTCCGGCAGCATCGCAGATTGCACGATTCGGTTTTTAATCTCAACCTTGCCAATATAAAATGGCTCAAATAATTTAGCGTATTTATTCGGCATAATTCAAATTCCCTTCTTTATTATTCTGGTAGGGTTAAGACCGGTCTAATCCTCTGTAAAATACATATGTATGATTAGCCGGTCCTTGAATGATTGTTTCAGCAAAGCCGTAAGTGTTCAGAATACTATTCAGTTATTTACCTTCATGCACATTATATCCCCATGGCATTTTTGTGATTTCATCGCCGAGTATATTGATGTATTTACATGCAATTTCAATCGCTGCCTTTACCGCGCGGACGCAATTCTGTCTCCGATCAGGATTATTCCAGTCACCGAGGTATTCTTTGGCGATTTCCGAACAGAATACGGAGTCCATTTTCTTTTTGAACTCATCTACCATAAGGTTATAGCGGTGGTATTCTTTCTCATATAGCCCTAAGGGTTTATCATTACGGGGGTCTTCACGGCCGTTTTTCGCACCGACTGCCATGATTGCCCCGGATAGTGCCCCGCAGTTGTTGCCGCTAAGGCCTGCCCCTCCGCCAAAACCGGCACATATTTTGCAGGTTTCATACGGAACAGAACCCTCTGGAACTGTGCCGGACCGCAACAATGCTTCATATACGCTTTCACAGCAGTTGCAGCCCTTGTTAAGAAAATTATCCACGCCGTATTCAAGGGCCTTCTCCAGGGTGTTGGTTGTGTAATCGCTCGTTTTCATTTTAGTATTCCTCCTTATTATTATGAATTGGCTTCTTTATAACAGTTATAAAAATAATATCCGCCGGAAATATTATAGCAGTCATATCCGTGGCCGGTTAAAATGCGGCATCCCACATAACTTCTTAATCCGCTGAGGCAGTGCACATAGACAGGCTTGTCCTTGGGAATCTCATCCAGCCTGCTTCTGAGCTCATGAAGAGGAATATGCCGGAAGCCTGGTACACTCCCTGCTTCATGTTCTTTTGCAGTGCGTACATCAAGTAAGGTGACACAATTGTTGTCAAGAGTATCAATGATATCCCAGTGACAATTTTTTACTTTTCCTGTCATGATATTTTCGATGGCGAAACCAGCCATATTAAGCTGGTCCTTGGCAGCATTGAACGGCGGCGCATAGCAAAGTTCAAGATGGATTAAATCAACCGCTTTCATGCCACACCGCATGGCCGTTACAAAAACATCACAACGTTTGCCTGCCCCATCTGCGCCGGCGAATTGTCCTCCCAAAAGGCGTCCGGTATTTTTTTCAAATAAGATTTTTACGGACAAAGGCTTGGCGCCTGGATAGTATCCCGCGTGTGAACTGCTGTGTAAATAAATTTTATCATAATCAATCCCCCTGCATTTTTGCTGTCTTCTCGGAGATACCGGTACTGGCTACCGCTATGTCAAATACTTTCATAATCGCAGAGCCCTGTGTTTTTTCATAGCGGGAGTCAATGCCGCATATCTGATCTGCCGCGATGCGCCCCTGTCGGTTGGCTGGACCCGCAAGCGCGATATTTTGCTTTGTTCCGGTAACAAATTCAGTTATTTCCACAACATCCCCAACTGCATATATATCCGGATCGCTGGTCTGCATCCTGTCATTGACCGAGATGCACTCCCTAAAACCTAATGTAAGACCTGCATCCTTTGCCAGGGAGCTGTTTGGTGCAACACCAATACTCAGGATGAGCATTTCTGTTTCAAGAACCTCGTCAGTGGTAGTGACGTACATTTTACCATTTTGCTGTTTGACAGCCTGGATGGCGCAGCCCAGTTTTAACCTGACATCATGGTTTTTTAATTCCCGTTCGGCAAGGACGGCTATTTCACTGTCTACCGTGTTGATGATATGTGGGGCAAACTCTACCAGAGTTGTGGAAATGCCTCGTTCTACCAGATTTTCTACCAGCTCGATACCCACATAGCCTCCGCCGGCCACGACTGCCCGTGTAACGTTATGCTCGGTTATCCATTTGTCAATTGCCTTCACATCAGGAACATTGCGCAGTGTAAAAACACCATCCGTCTCCAGTCCTTTTATAGAGCCTGGCCTTACCGCAGATGCGCCGGGAGACAACACAAGCTTGTCATAATTTTCTTCGTAAATTTCACCTGTCACCAGGTTTTTTACCGTTATCTGCCTGGAATCGCGATGGATTGAGAGCACCTCATGGTTTGTTCTGACATCAACACAGAATCGGCCATGGAAGCTTTCCGGTGTTTGGAGAAGCAAAGCACTTTCCTTTTGAATCGTACGTCCAAGGTAATAAGGCAGACCGCAATTGGCAAATGATATATAGGGACCTTTTTCAAAAAGGATAATTTCTGCGTGTTCATCAAGGCGCCTGAGCCTTGTGGCTGCGGAAGCGCCGCCTGCAACGCCTCCGACAATAAGTACTTTCATATGAAGTCCTCCTCGTTTTGTGTGGTTTATGCGTTATCCTGTATTTTATTGAAAGCCTTTTTTACTAAAGAATATCCAAGATTAAAGGCATGTTTACAGTCCTGGGGAAAAGTGGTTTCATGCACATGACGCTTGTGCGGTTCATCAAACATGGGACAGTAGTATTGGCTGTAGTCGGTAAATTGGTACGTATCCAGGCTGTACATGGAGGTCACATTGCCCAGTACCGAGCGGATAAAAAATTCAACGCTGTAGTCCATGGCATCGGTATATTGCTCATGGCTGGGGCGGTTGAGCGTATATATTATGCCACTCTGAACTTTTTTTGGCCAAAGACTGGTATGTGTATCATCGTAAGAGAATGCAGCGAATAAAAGCCGTTCTAGGAAGCTGCGCATCTCACCGCTTAAGTTCCCGAAATAGATTGGAGATCCGAAGATAAGTACGTCCGCTTCCCGTGCCTCCTCAAGAACCTGTGTAAGACCATCCTGTACAGCACACTGTCCATAGTTGCTGCCATTCAGTTTCTTACAGGCGAAACAGCTTCGGCATCCGGTAAAGTTGAGATCATACAGATGGATGATTTTCGTTTCCAGGGCGCCGCCCTGCCTGGCGCCCTCCAGCGATTTTTTCAGGAGCGTGGCAGTATTTGCATTTTTACGGGGACTTCCATTAAAGGCCAATACTTTCATTGGTTCATTCCTCCTTCATCAATTATTTATCTGAATCAATACAATACACTTTATCCAAAACAGAACCATCCCGGTACAGGATATTGGCGATTACCTTTTTGCCGTGCTTGAGCGGCGATGGTATACCGGTTATTGTTTCGGCAGCAGACTTCAGGGCTTCAATATCTGTAACAGGAAGCCCTGCGTCCAGAAGGCGTGTCTTCAGCTCCTCTTTTTGAGGATTTACAGCAATTCCATGCTGGGTAACAAGGACGTCTACTGTGCTGCCTGGTGTAGAGATGCAGGTTACCCTGTCAACAACCATAGGAAGCCTTCTTCGCACGGTTGGCGTCAAAATGATGGATAGTTTTGCACCTGCGGCACAGTCACTATGTCCGCCTGCGCCGCCCATGATGAATCCGTCAGATGTGGTGTGTACATTGACATTAAAATCAGTGTCCACCTGGGTGGCGCCCAGTATGACTGTATCGAGACTGTCTACCACCGCGCTTTTTGCTGCCGGGCTTGCGTATTGGGAGGCATCGATTTCCTGGTGGCCGGGATTCTCAAGGATGGACCGGGCAGCAGTTAAATCAAAACTCTGCACATCCATAAGACGCTGGAAACACCCGGCTTTGAGCATATCCACCATGTAGGCTGTAATGCCTCCAAGAGCAAAGCTGCCTTTTACATTATCCTTCAGCATAAGCTCCTTTACATATTTAGCTACGGCAAGGGAAGTTCCACCGGCTCCGGTCTGAAAGGAAAAGCCGTCTTTTAGAAGGCCGGAATATTGTATTACCCTGGAGGCGTATTGCGCAATGAGAAGTCCTACGGGATCCCGGGTAATCTGTGTTGTACCGGAAGCAATTCCCTGGGGATCACCTATTTGTTCCATGACAACAACGTAATCCACATTTGTCTCCTTGATGGAAGGGCCGGCCAGCGGATATGGAACCAGGTTATCAGTGATGACAACCACCTTGTCAGCACACAGAGCGTCAGGAACCGGATATGAGAGGGGGCCGCAGGCGGACGGTCCAGTCCGGCCGGTACAGTTTCCCATGGGGTCGGCCGATGGAGCCGCAATAAATGCAACGTCAATATGGGCGCGGCCGGTCATGATTGCGGCCGCCCGCCCGCCATGGCTGTGGAATGTGACAGGCTTTTCCAGGATTCCGTGGGAAATGGCAGTTCCAACCGCTTTGCTTATATAGCTGGTCTCAATTTCAGTGATTACGCCGTTTTCAATATGCCGGATTAATGGCTCATGTACATCAAAGATTGCGCTGGCTTCCAGCTTCAGGTTTTTGATACCGGCCGCTGCTATGTAATCCATCACTGTATTTAACACATAGTCGCCGTTTCTAAGGTGGTGGTGAAAGGAAATCGTCATGCCATTACGCAGATTGCATTCCTTAATGACGTCTTGAACAGAAGATATTAGCTTATCCATTTTTCATTTCCTCCTTAAATTCTTGTTCGGCGGCAATGACACTCTGCGCGCGCAGGACAACGGGACGGTCAATCATTTTACCTCTCAGTGCGATGGCCCCGCGGCCGGCGGCTTTTGCTTCCGCAATTGCATTTAATACCGCATGTGCGTAATCAATATCCTCCTGGGTTGGCAGGAAGCATCGGTTGATGGAAGCCACATGCCTTGGATTGATGGCTGTTTTGCCGCTGAAGCCGAATCTCTTTGCCAGGCACAGGTCAGCCTCAAACCCTTCTGTATCGGACATATCCGTGAACGGACTGTCATATACTTCTATCTTAGCTGCGCATGCCGCGTTGATTACGCGCATCCGCGCATACATGATTTCATCTCCCTGGTTTGTGCGCTTGGCCTGCATATCCGCGGTTAAATCCTCTGCGCCAAGCTGTATTGCCCAGATTCGGGAATCCGATGAAGCCAATTCATATGCCCGTTCAATTCCAAGACAGGTTTCCAGCAGAATGATGAGCCGGACAGACTGCGGTTCCATTCCATTTAATTCTTCCAACTGTGTCATTTGGGAAGCTACAAGCTGTATCTCATCAGGCCGCTCAACCTTGGGAAGCAGAATGGCAAAGGGTTTTGCGGGAATGACAGCTTCCAGGTCCTGTTTCCAAAATCCATTGCTGTCTATGGAATTAATACGGATGACTTTCTTTGCCTTTCCAAAGTCGGTTGCGGCCAGTGTATACTTTAACAGGGTGCGGGCGGCGTCCTTCTGGTCCGGCGCAACCGCGTCCTCCAAATCAAACACCAGGGCATCCGCGCGAAGAAAGGGACCTTTTTCAAGCATCTTTGGTGAATTGCCGGGTAAAAACAACATAGAGCGTATCATACTTTTACCTCCTTACAAGCTCTGTCCAGAGCGGTTTCCACACGGGCCCTGATTGTACAGTCTAATGCGCCGTAATCCTTCAGAGAGATTTTGCATGCTGTTATGTCAAAACGGTCCAATACCTCTAAAACTGTTTTTTCTATTGCTTCACCAAAAACAGCTTTTACAATGGAATCTATTTCAAGCTCTATTCCATCCGGCAGCGGCTCTGCCATAACAGTGACATCGGAACCTTCGGAGGTTCCCGCAACAGCTTTTTGTTTCAGAATCATTATATAAACCCCTTTCTAATAAATTGTAAGCGGATTTTGATTATTCCCTGCGGTACTGTGCAGGGCCGGTTTCATAGAGGTTGTTTCCAAGGCTGTCAATGATGACGGTTACCGGGAAATCCTCAACCTCAAAGTAGTGGATGGCTTCTGTTCCCAAATCTTCATATGCGATTACCCGGGAGCTTTTTATGGATTGTGCCACCAGCGCTGCTGCGCCGCCTGTCACACCCAGGTAAACCGCTCCGGTTTCTTTCATTTTTCTGATTAAATCCGGAGTCCGCCTGCCTTTTCCGATCATGCCGGTCAGGCCGCGGTCTAACAAGGGTCCGGTATAAGAGTCCATGCGGTAGCTGCTGGTAGGGCCGGCGGACCCCACAGGGTGTCCGGGTCTGGCAGGAGTTGGACCAACATAGTAGATGAGCTGGTTTGCGACATCAAACGGAAGGGGCGCGCCCGATTCAATGGCCGCCATCATGCGCTGATGGGCCGCGTCACGTCCGGTATAGATAGGGCCGGTGAGGAAGACGGTATCACCGGAGCGAAGGGTGGAAGCAGTTTTTTTATCCATTGGCAGGGTAATATGATAGGTATTCATTGTGTTGTCCTCCTTTAGAGAATGCTGGTGCTGTGCCTGGATACATGGCAGCATAGATTGACAACCACAGGAATGGATGCGATGCGTCCCGGATAATATTCCAAATTAACACCTAAAACCGTGGTACGTCCGCCCAGACCGGCAGGGCCGATACCTGTGTTGTTGGCGGATGTAAGAAGCTGTTTTTCCAGTGCTGCGTATTGGGGATTGGCATTATGGCTGCCCACAGGACGCGTAGTTGCCTCCTTTGCCATCAGGGCGGCTTTTTCCAGTGTTCCGCCGATGCCTGCCCCGACAATGAAGGGAGGACAGCAATTAGGACCGGCATTGACAATGGTTTCAACAATAAAGTTTGGAATTTGATCCATATCTGCGGGGACAAAGACCTTCATTCTGCTCATGTTTTCGCTTCCGAAGCCCTTCGCCACAGCGATAAGTCTGAGCCGATCTCCGGGAACGATTTTTGTGTGCAGGATAACAGGACTGTTGTCATTGGTATTGGAACGGTCGAACAGCGGGTCACGGACAACCGATTTCCGGAGATAGCCTGCATCATATGCCGACACCATACCAGCATTGACTGCTGCTTCAAAGTCACCTCCTGTTATATGAACATCCTGCCCGACCTCTGCGAATACCAGTCCCATACCGGTGTCCTGACACAGGGCCATACGTTCTTTTCTGGCAATATCGTAGTTTTTTTGCAGCTGTCCAAGTACTGTCCTTCCCACGGGCGATTCTTCCTGTTCCTGGGCCGCGGTTACGGCGGTGTAAATATCTTCTGAAATATGGTAGTTCGCTTCCAGAAAAAGACGGCATACTTCGGATTGAATTGTAGTTACGGATATTTCTCTCACATATAGACCTCCTTTATAAAATATTGAGAAATTATATTCTCACATCCTTATAACTGCAATTTTCATGCCAATTTAAAACCCCGGCATGCCTGCAAGGCAAAACCGGGGTCAAACTCTTTCTATATTAATCGATATCATACTTACGGGCTTTGTTAAAAAATGACCGGACAGATATATCCAGGGCTTTTGCAGCCCGTGTTTTGTTGCGGCCGCTCGCTTCGTATGCGGTACGGCAGACATCCGCTTCCCATGCGGAAAACTGGGCGTCATAGCTTTCAACAGGCTTGTCCGGGAGATGGGAGGGGGTGTTGGCCTTATAAGGAGTGCTGCGCAACAGGAAATCCTGTGAAGTAAGCCTTTGGGACTGGCAGATCAGGACACTCCGGACAATCGCATTTTCAAGCTCCCTTATATTACCTGGCCAGGAATGACGTTCCAATTCTTTGTAATAACTCTCATCAATCTCACTAATGTTTTTGGAATACTCATGGGCAGCCTTTTCTACAAACATTTCTGCCAGGAGGCGTATATCGCCGTGTCTTTCTCTGAGAGGCGGTATATAGATTGGAAAGATACTCAGCCTGTAATACAAATCCTCGCGGAAGGCGCCCTGGGCCATCTTTTCCTCTAAATTGACGTTGGTTGCTGAGATAATGCGCACGTCAATGGGAATGGGTTTTACATCGCCAACGCGAACAATCTCATGTTCCTGAAGAACCCGCAGCAGTTTAACCTGCAGGGAGGAGCTGATATCTCCTATCTCGTCGAGAAAAAGAGTACCGTGGTTGGCAGCCTCAAATAAGCCCACCTGCCCGCCTTTTTTAGCGCCGGTAAAGGCATTTCCCGTGTATCCGAAAAGAATGCTCTCTAACAGGGATTCCGCAATAGAAGCGCAATTTACGCGCAGGAATGGTTTTCCCCTGCGTGTGCTGGCATTATGAATTGCATGGGCAAACATTTCCTTACCGGTACCGCTTTCCCCTCTGAGAAGTACGGTTACGGGCGTGAGTGCGAGTACTTTGGCGGTTTCCAGTGTGCTTTTCATCATATCGCTGTTAGTTATGATGCTGGAAAATGAATATTTGGAATCGGTAACCAGAGAATCAGAAATAATCTGCTTTGTTTCTGACATCTCATTTATCATTTTATTTGCACGTTCAAAGTCAATAAGAGTCACAATACTCCCAAGCATTTCTCCCTGATAAAACAGAGGCTTTGCTTCTGCCCAAATGCTGTATCTATTGTGTGATTTGGTGGTAAGGAATTTGGCACCGCTGTACTCCTGCTTTGTATTCAGCACCATCATATGAAAACTCTTTTCGTCAGATGTGTTGCGTGTGCTGACATGACGGCCGATATAGTCCTTGCGGTGAATGCCAAATAACTGCTCATAAGCCCTGTTCATCGTGACGAAGTTTCCGGACAAATCGCATATGGATACTGCAATTGCCAGATTGTCCAGAATATCTTTTCCATTTTCTGCTAATTCCTGTATGGTCATTTTTATTACCCCCTGAACGTATTTTAGCAAAAACCTCAGCGAAAGTACAGGTTAAACCGTGAAACCGGCAAAAAAATTCCGGCAAAATATTGCATATATGTAATTTGTGGCAGGCTTTCCGGATGCAAATTTTATATAAATATTGTAATGTCTCTTAAAAATTGTAAAGTTCTAAAATTGGCATAGTATTTGCGTGTATATATAAGTAAAATTAAAAATAAGGAGGAATTATTTTGATCAGGAGAACAGTATATAAACAGGTTCTATATGATACGATTAAGAGGGCTACGACAACAATGTCCAAGGATGTCATTGCGGCATTTGAAAACGCAATTGCAAGTGAAAGCTCTCCGGTATCCCGCAAAGGTTTTGAATCTACGCTTGAAAGTCTGAAGCTCTCTGCACAGAGATGCAGTGTGGCATGTCCGGATACGGGTTGGCCATTGTTTTTTTTCAAGATTGGCAATGATTGTGAACTGGAAGGCGGCATGCTGGCGCTGGAGGAGGCTGCGCGGGAGGCTGTTGCCGATTGTACCAGGGATGGCTATCTGAGGGCTACGATGAAACATCCCATTACAGGCGCGGATCCGGGGAACAATATTGGTATGAATATTCCGGACTTTACCTACAAATTTGTTCCAGGTGATGATTTTACAGTCGCATATTCCGCCAAAGGAGGAGGGTCGGAGTGTTTTGGGGGTACACGTCATCAGGTAATTGCATATGCGGATGGTCTAAAAGCCATTGAAAAGACAATTATTGACTGGTATATTGACGGAACAAAAACAGGAGCCGTCTGCCCGCCATCTGTACTTGGAATCGGAATAGGCGGTACTGCAAATATATCAGCCAATTTAGCAAAGCAGGCGGCAGTCCTCAGGCCCATTGGCTTACATCACCCGGATCCTATGTTCGCTCAGATTGAAAAGGATTTATACAAGGCTTTGAATTCCCTGGGGGTGGGGATAATGGGAACAGGAGGGGATGTGTCCGTATTTGCGGTGAATGTTGAGTACGCGTTTACCCATCTTGACGGAATCATTGTTTCTATGGCAAGTAACTGTATGGTGGCCCGGCGGGCAGCCACAAAGATTGACGCGGATTCAACGGTCAATGTTTTGGATACGCCGGACTGGTTTGGCGGGAGGTGATTGTGATGGCAACATATGAATTAAATCTGCCATTGTGCGATAAGGATATTGAAAATTTGAGAATAGGCGACACCGTTTACTTAAACGGTCCGGCATATACCTGCCGGTCCATGCTTCATAAGTATGTATTTGATGAGGGACATGAGCTGCCGGTGAATCCGGAAAAATATAATGCATTGATTCATACAGGCCCCATAATGAAGCAGGCTGACGGAAAATGGAAGGTGCTTTCTTTTATGCCCACATCAAGCATACGGTTTGAGAAGTGGGGGGCGCGGTCCGTAAAAGAGTGGAAATTAAAGTTAATCCTTGGTAAAACAACCATGGGCGAAGACACAATGTCCATGATGAAAAAGATGAAATGTGTACATATTACACCGCAGAGTGTCAGTACAAATACATGGATTGACTGCATTGATGTAGACGGCGTCCATTATTATGATGAACTTGGCTCAATTGAAGCTACCTGGCTGTTTCATCTTTCCCATCTGGGCCCCTTTGTAGTGGATATAGACTGTGAGGGCAATAATTTGTTTGACGAGCTCTACAAACAGAAAGCCGAACGGGTGAAAGAAGCGTACAGTATGATAGGGATTCCGGAAGATATGAAATTTACGAAATTATATTAACTAAAATTTTCATGTGCCCGGAGACTTGATAGATTGATATTAAAATGCAGGAGAAATAATTTATGGGTAGATACACAATACAGGAATTATCAGCTCTTTTTCGTGAGAAGAAGATATCTCCTTTGGAACATACAAAGGAAGCGTTCCGCCGTATCGAGGCAGAGAATTCAAGGTTACACGCATTTATCTATCTGAATGAAGAATCTGCCATAGAGCAGGCAAGGCAGGCGGAAAAAAATTTTATGGAGGGCATTGTTAAAAGTCCGCTGCAGGGGATTACAGTAGGCATTAAGGATTTAATCTGGACCAAGGACGCGCCCGTTACCATGGAATGTGAATATTATTATGAACATCCGTTATGTCCGCAGTGTGATTCCACCGTGGCCGGACTCCTGAAGGAACAGGGAGCAGTGATTCTCGGAAAGACGAATACCCATGCGTTAGGCATGGGCAGCACCGGAGATGTTTCATGGAGCGGATGCGCCCGCAATCCGCATGATATCTCAAAGGTTACCGGCGGTTCTTCATCGGGGTCAGCTGCTGCCGTGGCCGCCGGACTGTGTGACCTTGCTTTCGGGCATGACAGCGGAGGTTCCGTCCGCATCCCATCGGCACACTGTGGCCTGACAGGTATAAAGCCTACGTTTGGGAGAGTCAGCAAATTCGGACTGTCTGGTTTGGGACTTTCCTGCGACTGTATAGGTCCTCTGGCAGGCAGTGTTGAGGACTGTGCGGTGGCATTAAGCGGGATAAACGGTTATGACCCAAAGGATGAGTACAGCCTGAAGCTGCAAAAGGAAGATTATACTGCATATTTAGACGAAGGCATCTCTGGTATGACAGTAGCGGTTCCTATGGCCTGGATTATGGAGGAGCCGCTGCAGGAGGAGGTGCGTACCGCTGTGCTTCGTGTGATAGAGGTATTAAAATCCCTTGGAGTAAAAATAGTTGATGTCTCAGCCAATGGCTTAATGCCCACAAGAGAGGGACTTGCAGTATATCGTGCCGCTCATCAGACTATATTATCCAGTGACGGATTCTTCCTTCATCAGGAGGCCCTGAAACAGCCGGAAAAACTTCCGAAACAGGCATTAGACCGGCTGCTGGCAGGAAATATATCTGCGCTGGAGCGCAATCAGGCATATTCCCTTCGCAATCATCTGCGTCAGATATTCAATGGTGTATTTGAGATTGCGGATGTTTTCCTGACACCCACATTGACAGGCACGGCTTGCGGCATCGGTGATCAGGAAATAGCAGCAGATGGAAAGATGATTTCGGTTTATGCGGCATATTCTGAATTCACATGGCAGGCAAGCTTTGCCGGACTTCCGGCCATGTCCCTTCCCTGCGGTAAAGACAGCCAGGGACTTCCCATTGGTGTTATGTTTACTGCGGATTCGCTGGAAGAAAAAGAAATATTCCGCATAGGATATGCGCTGGAAAAAGCGCTTCCCATCCATATGTGAACTCAATATGATAATGATACCTGCTTTATTTAAAAAAGCAGATAAAATTATAAAGTTTTAAAAGAGAAACTACAAATCGATTGATTCAACAGACAAGAAAGGAGTTTAACAATGAAGATGAATGAATTATGGAAAATGACCGCGCATCAAATCAGGGAAGGTAAATTTGATAAAGTAATCCTTCCCCTTGGGTCATCGGAGGCACATGGAGAGCACATGACAGAGGGAACAGATACCCTGACCTCATATCATCTTGCGAAGAGAATTGCCGATAAGGTGGATGGGCTTCTTGTGCTGCCGCCGATGACGTATGGCTACAGTGGACATTATGATTCCTTCCCTTTTAGCCTGACCTTTTCCTACGATACTGCCATTGCGGCTATTTATGATGTTCTGGAGTCCTGCCTCCGCCAGGGAATCAATAAAATCATCATGATTAACAGCCATGACGGTAATATTTCGGCTATGGATGTGGCTGCCCGCAAGGTGAAAGAAAAATATCCGGATGCCCGCATTGCTTCCATGGACGGTTGGTGGATGTCAGTTGATAAGCTTTTGCCCATGGACACATGGGAGGTGTGGAATGGTCTCGGAC
>JAJQEA010000181.1 GCA_021201905.1 Clostridia bacterium | reverse complement strand
TTGCACTGCCGCAACGGTCTGCTTTACGCAAGGCATGACAGCACTTAACGCCTTCCTCAAGGGCTCCGTACTGTAAATCGCACCTGGCAAGAAGTTCCCATGGCCCCTGGCGGTTGCCGGTGCGAACTTCCCCCCCCCCCTGTTAATACTTCCATGCTTCTCGAGGATCTGCAGTGCCCTGGCCAGGTGGTATGCGCCTTTTTTGAAATCCTGTTTTGCCACATAGAATTTACCTGCAATATAATCATAATCACATTCTTTCGGAATCAGCCGGATTGCCTTTTCATAAATTTCCATCATGGCCTGCTCATCATTCTTTTTATATAAAATTGTCATGAGCTTCCAGAAAGTAACTGCGTTTCTGACGTCGTACTCATCAATATGCGCCGGCATCCGGTCAATGGATTTCCTGTACCATTCCTCTGCCCTCTCGTTATTATCCCTGATTGAATAATAGGCATCTCCCAAATAACCCATCATATCATAATCGTCCGGGTGCTCTTCCAACTCCATAAGGATCAGTCTGGCATTGCGGTCCCCCTTCTGCTTGTCCTCGCTGGAATTAAGATCATATCCACTGTGGAAGATGGCTAATTCATTGCTGGCATCCACTGTACATTCAACAATACTGCCTCCGTCCAGCTCCAGTTCCTCATGAATCCTTTTTTATACCGCAGGCCTTCCATCCGCTTAAAGATACGAGTCTGTACGCCGCCTGCAAAGATTTTCTCATCCCGGCTTACGTGCATCCAGGATGTAAGCATGACATAATACCGTGTCCTTGCCAGTTTGTTCAGCAACGGCATCAGCTTCTTCGCCTCTTCCGGAGGAAAGTACTCATCTGCATCCAAAAAGGCAATCCATTCCCCGGACGCCTTGCTGATTGCATAATTCTTGGCAGCCGCAAAGTCGTCAATCCATTGAAAATCATAAACCCTTGCTCCCATGGCCCGGGCAAGCTCCACGGTCCGGTCCGTGCTTCCCGTGTCCACTACAATCTGCTCATACACAATGTCCTTTCCCCAGGACAATGCCCGTTCAATGTTTTTTTCCTCATTCTTGACAATCATGCATTGTGAAAGCCGCACATCTGTACATCGCATTTTACGCTCCTCCCTCTCTTTGCGTTTTTTCTTCAGGACAGGCAGATACGGCGCCGGACCATACGGAACGGATGTATGACAGCTCCTCTGCTGCAAAACGCTCTTTTATATACGCCTCAAGCTCCGGCCACCCCAGCTTCGAGCACGCCTTCAGGACAAACAGCCTGTCTTTCATCGAATCGAGACAATACAGCTGTTCCAATATCCCCATGGCCTTTTCTGGAGCCACGGACGGACGGCCCCCATTTCCCCTGAATGCTTCTAACAGGATGTACAACGCCTCCATGGAATAGGGGTCAGACTTGAGTACGGCAATGCACAGGCTCACCGCCCGTTCATCTTTTCCAGTCCTCCGGCAGCAACAGGCCAGTTGTTCATATATTTCCCGCAAATGGCTGCCTGTGAGCATGGCCCGATTATAACCTCCGTACCTTTGAAACTTGTCCAGAGCCTGTTCCAGGTAAAATGCAGCCGCCTTATAATCCCTGTCAGCCCCAAGATATTTACCTATTAAATAATCAAAATCAGCTTCCTTTGGAAGAATTTCCGAAGCCTTTTCATAAATAGGCTTCATTTCATCGATTTCGTTCCCATTTTCTGCCATAATCTGCAAAAGATATGTAAAAGTAGCCGCACTTCTCTGGTCCCTCTCGTCCAACACGGAAGGCATGGATGCGATGGACTCCCTGTACCAGGACTCCGCCTTATCCAACTCCCCGGCCGCATAATATTCATCTCTCAGATACCCCATCATCTCATGGTCGCCGGGATGGCCCTCCAGTTCCTTAAGAATCAGGTTCAGGTTCCTTCCATTTACCTTTTTATCCTCCCACGCAGCACCACTGTAACCGCTGTGCAGAATGGAAAGCTCCCCTGTGGCATCAGCAATATGCATGGGGGTTCCGTCCATCCATCCAAGCTGTTCGTGGATTCTCCTCCGGTAGCCCAGATTGGCCAGGTTGCGGAAGATGCGGATCTGGGTCCCCGCGGCGCTGACCCCGCCATCTTCATCCAGCTGCATCCATCCGGCTGCCACCCCCTCTGCCTTGGTAGGCCCCAGCTGTCTTAAAATCCCCGGAAGCTTTTCCCCATGTCCCGGAGCGAATGTCTCATCCGCGTCCAGGAATGCAATCCACTCCCCTCTGGCCTTGCTGATTGCATAGTTTTTAGCCGCGGAAAAGTCATCGGTCCAGGTATAATGATAGACCCTGGCACCCATGGATTCTGCAATCTGAACCGTGCGGTCCCTGCTTCCTGTGTCCACCACAATCTGTTCCCAGACAATCCCTTTTCCCCATGAAAGTGCTTTCCTTATGTTATGCTCCTCATCTTTTACAATCATGCACTGGGAAATGCACACCTCGCCCTGTTTCTCCAACATAATGCCTCCATACCTTCTGTCTGTAAAGGAAAAAGCCATTTCTCAGCTTCTTGCTTTTGAAATGGCTTTTTCTTAAGGCGGTCCCGCCTGAAAGGGCGGAACCAGTACCAATTGCTGTTAAAGAATTACTGTAACAGGCTCAATACGCCCTGAGGAGCTGCGTTTGCCTGGGAAAGCATGGACTGGGCAGCCTGCAGGAGGATATTGTTCTTGGTGTAGTTTGTAATCTCATCAGCCATGTCTGTATCGCGGATACGGCTCTCAGCTGCTGTGATGTTCTCAGAAGTAACTTCCAGGTTGCTGATGGTGTGCTCCAGACGGTTCTGGGCAGCACCGAGCTTAGCACGGTAGGAAGATACAGTATCGATAGCTGATTTGATGGCTGTGATGGCTCTGTTAGCGTAGGTTGTGGTATTTTTACCAACATACAGGATGTGGTTTTCATCAACAGTGCTGCCAGTCATGGTACTATAAGAAGCTCTGGTAGCATTAAAGATACCGGAAACCGTCATGGACTGTCCGCTGACCAGAATTGTTTCGCCGGCTGTCGGACCAATCTGGAAGGTCATCTTGTGGGTACTGCCAGGTCTATTACCACCGATAGCGCCTCCAACCGCATCAGGATTTGCGGAATAACCGTTCTTATTCTCCAGAGGCTTAATGCCGTTGAAGTCCGTGTTGTTGGCAACACGGTCAATCTCTGCCATCAGCTCGTTCATCTCGGACTGGATGTTGCCGCGGGCAACAGAGTTGTATGTACCGTTTGCTGCCTGGGTAGCCAGGGTGGTCATACGCTGAAGCATGGAGTGAACCTCTGTCAGGGCACCTTCTGCTGTCTGGATTAAGCCGATTGCGTCGTTGGCATTGGCTGCTGCCTGGTTTAAGCCGTTGATCTGGGATCTCATGCTCTCAGAAATAGCAAGTCCTGCAGCGTTATCGCCTGCACGGTTAATTTTGTAACCGGATGACAGTTTCTCCAGGTTCTTGTTCAATGCACTCTGGTTGGTGCCTAAGTTTCTGTAAGAATTGATTGCCGCTATATTGTGCTGTATTACCATAAATATTTCCTCCTTGATTTTAAATATATCCGGCAGGAACCTCCCTGTCCCCGCCCATACGTCCATAAGGGCCCTTTATGAAACGTATCTGCAAAGCTTTATTTATATTATGTTGCCTTACATTTTAAATATCGTCAATTTTAAAATATATATAAGGGGTTTTTATACTTTTTCTTTCATCCTTTATCCCTGGAGCAGCTGGATTACCAGATCCGGCAGGCTGTTGGCGTGGACCATCATGGAATTGGACGACTGGAGTATGATATTCTCCGTAGTATAGGCTGTAATCTGCTCCGCCATGTCGGTGTCACGGATCCGGCTCTCAGCCACTGTCATGTTTTCCTTTGTCACCCCAAGGTTGCTGTTGGTATGCTCCAGATGGTTTAGGGACGCACCAAAGGATGCCCTTACATCCGCCACCGCCTCAACGGCGTCCTCAATGGTATCCACTGCCTGGTTGGCGTTGTTCACCGTGGTAAAATCCATATCCTTTAAAAGAAGCTCCTTGCTTCCCATGTAATACCGCTCCACATCCAGGGTCTCGGCTTCCGAGTGCCCAATCTGGAGGGTGATATCGCCTTCCTTTTCCGGGGGTATATATCCCGGGGGAAGATTTCCGGGATACTCCTCAAACAGAGATATACCGTCAAAATCCGTGGTCTGGCTGATCCGGTCAATCTCATCCAGCAGCTGCAGACGCTCCGACTCAATATTTTCCCTGGCCACTGAATTATAGGTCCCGTTAGCGGACTGCACTGCCAGCGTTTTCATCCTCTGTAGCATGGAATGAATCTCTGTCAGGGCGCCTTCCCCTGTGTTGGTCATGCTCACGCCGTCATTTACATTGCGCATGGCCTGGTCAAGACCTCTTATCTGGCTGCGCATCAATTCCGAGATGGCCAATCCTGCCGCGTCATCCCCCGCCCGGTTAATCCTATATCCGGAGGACAGTTTTTCTAAGGATTTATCCAGTTTACCTTTTATGATTTTCTGATTTCTGGATGAATTCACGGATGCTATATTGTTCTGTATCTGCATCTGTCCACTCCACCTTTCCGTCTATATTCCGCCCTGCATCTTATCCGGGCGCTGCCGACATGCTTATCAATTCCTTTACTATGTCTATCGGCGCTTCTGCCGGATTAATAAGAAAAATCTGATGGTTTAACCAAAATATCCGAAAGCCGCTCCGAGGCCGGCTTAAACCCGGCAAGGGCCGACTGCCTGTAGTACTCCGCGGCCTTCTCCCGGTCACCTGACACCTCATACCAAAGGCCCAGATTATAGGCCGCCTTAAAGGAGCCCGCGCCAACCACGCCGCCCTGTTCCGGATGTTCCCCTATCCTCAGGCACTCCAAAAAACTGTTTTCAATTCCCAGCAGCAGATGATAATACTGTTTCACGTCCGACAGCACCAGCTTCATATAAAAAAGCCCGCACAGGAAGCAGAAATCAGCCCGCTTTCCCAACACGGGCTTTTCCCGCCTGATTATGTCCCATGCCTCGTCAAGACAGGCAGGCCCGCCCAGATCCAGCAGGGTGTAAAGGTAGGAAAGCACACCCTCGGTCCGGTAGCCTGCCTGCGGGGGCGCCATTTTATAAAAGCCCCGGAACCAGTCCAGGCTGTCCTCCAGCCGTTTCATATTCCGCAAGGCAGCTGCCATCTGGAACCTGTAATATACATCCTCCGGATACAGATTGACCGCCTTCTCAAGATAGGGAAGGTTCCTCTCCCCTTTATCACAGCTGACATAACCGTCGTGGTCCGCCTCCAGAAGCAGAGGGTAACACGGGATTCCTGTGTCCGGCTGCTCATGGATGATTCCGGCATACCGGATGCCCCTTGGCAGAAGCCTTGGAATCAGGGAGGTGCTGACACTGGTTCCGTCTCCGTCCTGGTAGGAATCGTACCTGGTAATGGCTCCCATCCATGCCTGCCCCCATCTGTCTGAGAGCCTGGATATCCGTTCCTCCAACGCTTCCCTGGAATAAAAGTGCAGCGTCTCGTCCGCATCCAGGACCAGGTTCCAGTCCCCGTCTGAATGGTCCAGGCCAAAGTTGCGGGCAGCGGAAAAGTCATTGTTCCACCCATATTCCAAAACCAGAGCCCCCATGTTGCGCGCAATTTCTCTAGGCCTGTCCGTGGAGCCGGTGTCGGTTATGACCATATGGTCCACAAGGTGGACTGCGCTTTTCAGGCAGCGTTCCAGATAACGCTCCTCATCCCTGACAATCATCACCAGATTTATCTTCATATATGGTCCTTTCTCTTTTCCTGGAGTTTTTTATAGACAAAGGAACGTATGGCTGCCTCGGCTCCGTCCGTCAGCTTCATAAACCTGCAGCCATATCCGTATCTTCCGCCCTCCACCCGTTTCGCCCATAGGATACACACATAAAACCTCCGCTCCAGGGTGCGGAAACAATATGAGAAGGATATGACATCCCCCTTCTTGAGCGGCTGGACCGTGGTGATATATAATCCTCCCGCGCTGAGGTTGCGGATTGTGCCATAGAAATGTCTCCCATTCCCCAGTTCAAACTCCACCTCCAGATATACCTTGGCCCGTATATCCCTCTGGCGCTGGACCACATTCTTCACATCCAGGATACGGCAGTCCGCGCTCCATGGCTCCCCGGTTTCCAGATAGGCCGGATTCCTCCGAATGATGACCTCACATTTCGTTATGATCAGGCCGCATTGGTCATCAAAAAAATCCACCCTTGCCTGGAAACGGGAATCCTGAAACTTATAATCAGAAAAGAACAGTGAAACACTGTCCTTTACATGAACGACCCTTGCTTCTGACAGGCGCTGTCCCTTTGGATTGTACACCATACACCTGCTGCAATCTTTTAATACCATATATCCGTTACTCCTTCTGCCCTTATATCAGCGCTCCCACTTCCCGGTCCGCATTCATCATCATCTGGATCCGCATCATCTGTACCGTACTGGCAAAGCTCTCCTTGTCCATGACTATGCTGTCCCCTTCCTGCCGGATGGACAGGTTATCCATCCACGCAGACGACGCCGTCAGGCTGCTGCCGGACAGCTTTCCCCCATACAGGGAGCTGAGCGCCAAGTTGTCTCCCATGGCGGTAAAACCACCGCCGTTTCCGGTGGTGACGGTCCTGCCGGCGCTCAGCCCCGTCTCTCCCATATAGGCCATCACCTTTTTGACATAGTTCTGGGTTTCCTTATAGGGAGGAATCCCGCCATACTTCTGGACGCTGCCCGGTCCCGCGTTATATGCGGCCAGAGCCAGGCTTACATCCCCGAACCGCTCCAGGTTTTCCTTCAGATACTTAGCGCCTCCCATGATATTCTGTCTGGCGTCATATGGATCTGATACCCCCAGGCTCCTGGCTGTTCCCGGCATTAGCTGTATGACCCCCATGGCTCCGGCATGGGACACGGCCCTGGGGTTGAAATTGGATTCTGCCTTTGCCACTGCCCGGATCAGTCCGGAAGGAATATTAAATCTGGCCGCCGCCTCCTCAAATATGGTATCCATATCCTCCGAAATGCCTGAAATCCCATTCTTTAACACACTCCGGAAGGAGTTGTCCCGGGAAGAAATACGGCTTACGTTTCCTTCCCCCTGACCCATGATGGCCCGGGCCTCTGCCGCCGATGTGATTAAACTCATTTTATCCTGCTCCTTTCATCCTGAAACGTTTTATCTTGAAGCCTTTCCGTCAGGACCTATGTTCCATCCGTCAACCGTGCGGTTCACAGCCATGCTGCTGCTGCTGTCCAGGTAATACCAGGTTCCGTTATCATTGAGCCATCCGGTCTGCATCCGGCCGTCCGTCCCCAGGTAATACCACGTACCGGGGATTGGCTGTATCCAGCCCGTAAGCATATCCCCATTTTCTCCCAGATAATACCAGAATCCGTCGCCAGGGCTGATCCAGCCCGTACACATGGCGCCGTTCTGGTCCATGTAGTACCATCTACCTCCTGTATAGAGCCAGTCCTTAACCCGGTTTCCACTGCCGTCAAAGTAGTACCATTTGCCGGAAACCATCTTCCATGTGTCAACTGCCTTTGAACCGTCCGGCATCACATAATTGTCCCCCTTAAAGGAGCCGCCGTCCCCTGGTTCCTGGCTGCGCTTTTCTTCCTTCTCGTAATCCTCCCAGTCAAACTCCTGGTCCGTGGAGGTCACATACTGCCCTTCCTTCAGATACTTCTTCTCATCCGAGGTAACAGGCACTGCCTTTACTTCATAATAATAGGTTTTGTCCATATCCGTCATGTAGTCGGCCAGATTGACGCTGTTACTTTCCACTGTCATCCTTTTAACCACCTTGTTGTCACCGTACAGGGTGAGGGTATAACCCGGCGCGTATTCCACGGATTTCCACACGGCCTTTTTTTTGGACGTACTGCTCCAGCCTGCTTTCTGGGTATCTCCCAGCACCGTGACCGGCCGGTAATCCGCCTTCACCTGGAGGCTGGAATCATCCAGGGACCTGGCCGACACAAAGTCCGCTCCTGTGACCTTGCATTTGGACCGGTTCAGGGTGGCGGGGAAGTATTTTCCGTCCTCCGCCGCTACCGTGACCTCCACCCGGACCTTGCGCCCCGGTTTCCAGTTGTCATAATCCGTGCGGTACTGGACATCTTCAAGGAAGCAGCTTTTACCGCTGACCGTGATTTCCGGCACCGGTATCTCTTCCGGCTCCCCATAGACAGTCTTAAATGTTACATTTACGCTTTCAATCACACTGGACTGGGCGCCGTGGGCACAAAACCCCATCCAAAGGGTCATGGCCGCTCCCAGTCCCAGGGCCGCCTTCAGCATTCCATTTTTCTTCAATCCAAACCTCCTCCTGCTACTGTGTCCATATTCCATCCTGATTCACATAAAATCCGCTGATCTGTGTATCTCTTGCCATCTCATAGGTACCCGGATAAAAATAATACCAGTTTCCGTCTATCTGGCACCAGCCCTCCACCAGCTCCCCATTGGTATCCCCATAGAAGGTCTGGCCGTCCCTTATGATCCACCCGGTAAACATGGCGCCCTGAAGGCTGTTGTCCACCGTGTTCAGATAATATCTCCTGCCATTTAGAGACAGCCATCCGGCATAAAGGGAACCGTCTTCGTTAAAATAGTAATAATACGGCCCAATCACCTTCCAGCCGGCCCCGGCCATGGAGCCAGTGGGTTCCCCGGCATCTTCCCCGGGGGGGAGAAATAATACCATCTTCCGTCAACCTTGGCCCATCCCACAGCCATCTGCCCGTTGGGATAGAGATAATAGTACCGTCCGTCCACATTCTGCCAGCCGGTAAGCATCAGGCCATCCATGTTAAAATAATACCACTGGCCGTCAATCTGTCCCCAGCCGCCCCTTATGAGGCCGCCGTCCGGATAGCGGTAACGCCAGCCATCTTCTTCCTTTATCCAGCCAACCGTATCCGCCGTCCCCCGGATTAAGGTACTGTCCTTTTTCTGCTGTCCCTTGCCATCCGATACATACCGGTCCGTAACCTGTAACTCCCCGGATTCAATCCATTCGCTTTTCTTCCCGTATTTCACCTGTATATCTGTAGATGGTATGGTCCTTACCTTGAAGGTGTAATCGCCTTCCTTTGTCATATACGGATAAAAATTGTACCTGACTGCCGATGTCTTGGATACCTTGTAGACGGATTTCCCGTCCCTGAACAGCTGGAGCTCATAATATCCGGATGTATTCTCCGGCTTGTCCCATCTGGCTTCCCCCAGATTCTTCTCATTCCAGAAGGCATCCTTGGGAGGGTCATACTCCCCCTTTGCGCCATTGACCCTGAGCGTCACCACCAGGCTGTCCCCGTCCCGCCTTGCGGATACAAACGTACCTCCGCTGACCTTGACATCCGAGGACTTATAGCTTGCAAGGAAATAATCCTCCCCCACATCCTCAGGTTCCAGCGTAACCTTCATCCTGGGCTCGTCCGCTGCCTTCAGCTCATCCCCGGCCTTATCCACCCATTCCGCCCCGGATACATGGTACTTGCTGTTGCCTCCCGACACCCGCACCTTTCCGTTTTCCGGGCTTCCGGCTCCAATCTCTATGTTTGGCAGGGAGCTTCCGGCTTCCAGCTTGGAACTCACCCGCACGCTGACTGACTTAATAGGCTTGGTGGCCGCCATGGATGTAACGGCGCCGCCCTGCACAAGGCAGCAGGCCAATATAATAGCTGCCGCCCTCTTAATCCACCTGCCCGGCATCTGCTGTCCCTCCTTATATCTTATCCTCAATACGCTCCTGACCCGCCGCGCTGTGGCTTTCCTTTCCATCCGTGATTCCCTCCGGTACAAAGCCAAGAAAATATATGTATATATCCACCACCGCCTGGTAAAGCTCCTCGGGAATGGCGGCTCCCAGTTTCATCTGGCTTAAGAGCGTGGCAAGGGAATCATCCTCATATACGGGAACCCCGGCCTCCATGGCGGCTTCCGTAATCTTCTCCGCCATATATCCCATGCCGGAAGCCACCACCACAGGCGCCCCGTTTTTCTGGGCGTCGTATTTAAGGGCAACGGCTTTCTTTTTCATCGATTCCTCAAATCCTGACATTGATGGTCCTCTCCTTATCCCTTATTTCCGGAAATACATCCTCAATCCTCATATTATCCGCCTTTTCCCTTACCAGCAGGCGGCCCGGATCCAGACCGTTTTTCTTCATGATTCCGGCCACATGCTCCTGGATGTCCCCGGACTGGTCGGCAAGAACAGGCGGCACTCCAAGCTGCATATCCACCACCCGGTCCTGAAATACCATGAGCATTTCAAATTTTCCCAGTCCCTGGACGTCAAAGTGGAACAGCATCTTTATTTTCCTGCCTCCATCCTCTTCCTCCCTGCCCGCATCCGGATCCGCCCAGATTTCCGACATCACGTCCTTTCCCTGGTACCGGAAGGGGAACAGGATATGCAAAAGAGGAAGGTATACGCTTTCATTCAGCAGCATGCCGTTCATAATCTGATAAAACTGCTGGATATTCTCAAGCCCCGCCTCACCGCCTGCCCCTTTTAACAGCAGGGAGGAAAAAGCGTCCGCAAACCCTCCCTTTTCCTTCTGTCCATGGGCATTCAATATGCTGTCCAGAGGGGGCATGGTATTCTCCTTAAAAAAGCGCTCCACACCGCGGCTTTCCGCCACACGGTCAAACAGATGCTGCAGCCTGTCCTGGTTTCCGTTCTCATAGCGCACCGCATGGAAAATCAGATGCATGACAGCATCCCGCACAGCTCCATAATCGTGGGTCCTGGATATATAATTGGAAAGGAACGGAATCAGCCTGCTGTTCAGAAAGCTTGTGTTGGCTGCCGTATCTCCATTGGCAGCCTCCCAGTCCATGCCGTTCATAAGCTGGCGGAAGTCATCCCTGAAAGGGTTCACCAGAAGGTGGCTTATATCGTCTGTAAGAGTGTGCATCTGCTGGAGGAAATGGCTTCCCGAAGAATAATCATTATACGTCTTTAAAAAGGCCAGCACCGCTTCCTTCATATTACCGGAAGCATCCTGGAACAGTATGTTCCTCAGTCCGTCAAAAAAAGGACCTGAGAACTTGGCCTGGGAAAGCTGCTGCCCCTTAAGGAAAGAAAGCAGCTCCTCCGGCGACTCCACCTTTACCGAGGAAAGGAGCCTCTCTACCAGATCCCCCACCTCTGCCTGGTCTCCAAACAGCAGTCCGGCCATCTCCCTGGAAAAAAGCTGTTCCAAAAGTCCGGGAAGTTCCATGCCCTCCCCCAGATTCTTTATGAAAGCGCCATAATTGCTTTCATAGTCAATTATGCTATAGCTTCTCTCTCCTGTGGCGTCCCCGCTTTTCCCTTCCTTCTGCCCGTCTGCCCTGACAACACGGGACGGGGCCACGGGATTCTGGATTTTCTGGCTGTCCCCATACTCCGCAGCCTTCTGGCTGTCCGATATGTTCCTGTGGTCCGGATTCAGGGAAGGGCCGGTTACCTGTAAGATATTAGCCATAATACCTCCGTATTGAACTATACTTAGAAATTCAGTCTATATCTATTTATATATCGGCGCGTTACCCCATAACCATTAGGGTTATTTTTAAAAATTTTCTCTCTTTTTTTCCAAAACTGCCTTATCCCCGTCTAAAAAGCGCCGATATCATACGTATAGCACCAAAAGAAATCCAATTCAGAAACATGAAATGAAAGGAGGGTGTCATGAACATCAAATTTTATACCGGCAATACGGATTATCCGGACTACCGGTCCATTACCTCCACTACCAACACTCAGAATACGCCTGCCGGCAGGGAAGCCGGCAATTACGATAAGATATCCCTTAACAAGTCCCCTTATCCCGAGGATGACGCATCCTTTGCCCGGGTGCTTGCCCGGGAGGCCGCTGCCAGGCTGGAGGGCGGCGTAAGCAGTGAACGGGTCCAGTATTTAAAGCAGCAGGTGGAATCAGGAACCTATCATCCGGATGCCAGACGCATCACTGAGAAATTACTGGGCTACCGCTAATCAAGGAGAACAAACGCATGGAAAATCAGAACCACACAAGAGATACCCTGGAGGAATTTGCCCGCACCATTGAACAGCTTACCGATACCATACAGAACATTGCCCGGATTGAGGAAGAGAAGGCCGAAGCAGCTTCCCTGGGCCTCCATGACAGGATGGACGGTATTCTTAAACGTGAACAGGTCTATCTGTTACAGCTTCGGGGTCTGGAGCAGAAACGTCTGCGGCTTGCTGATGCCATGGGCTTTAAGGGGCTTACATTCCGCCAGATCTTAAGCCAGGCCGCTGAGGAACAGAGCAATCTTCTCTTCCCCCTGTTTGAGCATCTGGAGTTCCAGGTCCGGCATCTTCAGGAAATGAAGGACAACGCAGATCGGATGATACATGTAAGGCTCAGGGAATTCAGCCAGATTCTTTCCAACACGGCCGGGGAAGGGTATGATGAAGCAGGTAATCTTATCTCAGGGCCTTCTTCTCATTTTCACGACCGATACGTATAGACCGTTATTTCCCATAATCAAAAAACAATCCGGAGGATGATACCATATGATACGAGCAACATTTTCCGGCTTTTCCACCGCTTTCTCAGCCCTGCAGGCCAGCCAGAAGCGTCTGGACATAGTCGGACAGAATCTTTCCAACATGAATACACAGGGGTATACCCGCCAGCAGCTCGAAACCTCCAGCCTGAATTACAGCAACCCTATTTCACGCTATATGAACGGCAGCCAGATTGCTGTGGGCTTTGGCGTCAATATGGACAAGGTGACCCAGATCCGGGACCCATATCTGGACGCCCAGTACCGGGCGCAGATAAACAAAGCCGGATATTCCGACTCCATGCAGACTGCCCTGGACGCCTTATCCAAGGCTCTGGATGAAAGCAGCATTGACGGTATCCGCCAGGCATTTTCCGACGTCCAGTCCGTTCTTACAGACATGCAGGACAAGGGCAATGACTCGGTGTATGAAAGCGAACTGCGTTCCCGCATGCAGTCCCTTACCAACCTCTTAAATGATGCCGCCCGCCAGATAGAAGCCGCTGAAAAGGCGGAACTGAGCAGGCTGGACGGAACAGGCACCAGCGAACAGGGCGCCGTGGATAAGGTCAATGATATCCTGCGCCAGATTGGAGATTTAAACCATCAGATAAAACAAAACCAGGTCCTTGGGCAGCAAAGCCTGGAACTGATGGATAAGCGGAACAGTCTGTTGGATGAACTGGCCAGCTATGTCCCCATCGAAGTGACCTATTATAAAGATGGGGAACATGACGGAAAAATGCTAGGCCCGGATGGCACAAGCATCGTCGATGCCCCCAGGGAGTTATACGACTATGACTCCCACGGCAATATCATAGGCAGGAAGGAGTGGCCGGATGACCTGAAGGTGGAACTGTTATACAGGAATACCGATGATCCTGAAGGCACTGTCAACAGGCTTACTCTGATCAATGGAACCGAGGGCACCCGCGGCAGCAATTATGGGAAGCTCACCCCTGAGAACAGCACCCCGCCATCCCCTTCTAATGTCTCCATCCGTTTCATCCCTGCCGCTTCCAGCGGCGAGACAGACAAATTCGCCTCTGCTGTTGGTATCCAGTTCTCCTCCGGCTCCATCCAGGCCAGCCTGGATATGCTGGGTAAAAAGGGAACAGGTGACCCGGTTGCCACCGGCTCTGCTGTCCAGGATGACGTAAGGGGCTACCAGTACTATATGAAGCGCCTGGACGAGCTTGCCTCACATTTTGCAAAAATCATAAATGATGCCAATGACGGCAAGCTGCTGACCAATAGAACCGACCCTGATGAGGATATCACTGCCCTGACCATAGGCATCAGCAAGGAGTGGATTAACGGTTCCGTGCATGTTGGTAAAGACGGCGAAAGCTATAATGACACGATACTGACCATGCTGAACAGCATGTCCAAGGCCTACCCGGAACTGGACGGCAAGTCTTTTGCTGATTATATGAACAACGTATCCACCATACTGGCCAATGATTCCAGCAGCAACACCAATACACTAAAAACCAATGTGATGGTCCTAAACGGTATACAGAATTCCAGGGACTCCATATCAGGGGTCAGCATGGATGAGGAGGCATCAAATATGATGACCTACCTCTCAGCCTATAATGCGGCTTCACGCTTGCTGACAGCTTTGGACGAAGCCCTCAATACCCTGATTAACGGAACTGGTCTTGCGGGAAGATAAATATAACCTGACAACGGAGGTATGAATCAATATGCGCGTTACGAATTCATCATATTACCGGAATTTCAACAATTCCATCAATGATGTGCACAACATGCTGAATAAAAGCATGAATAAAGTATCCAGCGGAAAAGCTTACGAAACCGCTGCCGACAATCCCCTGGCGTACTACGAGGGCAAGAAGATAGACAACCAGTATCAGGATACGCTGAGCAAGCTTGGACTCCTGACAAATGTGAAGAACCGGCTCTATCAGCAGGAGCTGGGAGCCCGTTCCATACAGGAACGGCTGTCTGAGGCCAAGAAAAAGGTAGAGTATATCCGCTCCGACAGCAATAACAGCGATATGCAGATTGTGCAGACCGTCCGGGATGACCTGCTCCAGAAGCAGCAGTCCATGGTCAATGATTTAAATGGGCAGTATCAGAACCTTTATATATACGGCGGAAATGACACCGCCACCACTCCCTTTACCCTCAGCGAGGACGGCAAGAAGCTGACATTTTCCCATAAATTCGCAGGGGACAATGACGTCACCAAAATGGTAATGACCCTCTCGGAGGATACCGGTAAGTATGAATTCAGCGGCATCAACGGCGGTACGTCCCGCAATATGGATGAGGATGAAACCCTTGAATGTATCATCAAAGCCATGCGTGAAACAGGCTATGTGGATGTGGGCTATGGAAACATATCGGAACGGGATACCCTTCTGGACACCAATACAGGCGGCCTTAACCTGATAACCGGCCTTACCGCCAGCGCTATGAATGCTATGACGCTCGATCAGGCAAAGAGTGAATTGATATCCAGGCTGAACAACAGCCCAATTGCACTCATCGGCAAGGCGGTGATGGCTGCCGATGACTACATTGACAGCAACAACAGGACAGACTTCTCCTCGGCCCTTGGAGATATCATGGATGCCATGACCACCACAGAGCATACGGTCAGCACGGTGTACAGCGACCTGGGCAATAAGTATTCCCTCCTGGAATCAACAGAGGACAAGCTGACCACCATTAAGCTTGCCCTGACGGAACAGTATAAAACGAAACTGGGAGCAGACCCCTATGAGGCCATAACCGAGATGTTTTCTTACCAGCAGTCCTACAACGCGGCTCTCCGGGTCGGATCCAACATGATGTCATCCTCCCTATTTGATTTTGTGAAGTAACAGGTAATACAGCTGATTTCCTGACTATTTTCATGCCCGGAAGGAGGTGCCCCTGATGGAACAGCTTATAAAAGTCACTTCGGTTCCCTTTCAAGCCATCCGCTTCACCCAGAACGCACGCCTGGTTCCGGCTGACAGCATGGCCTTGGAGCGCCATAAAGCGTTGGTGCGCCACCAGGCCTTCCGGTCCCGGTTCCGGGCTGCCAGTTGTGTGGACTACGATTTCCTGAATCAGGTGAATGCTGCTTTTTCAAAAGAAACCAAAGCCAGCCACCCGGCAGCCCCCTTTTCCGGCCCCATGGCAGGAACCGGACACGCGGCAATGGGTGAAAAGGGCGGTAAGCTTTTCCCGGCGCCTTCCGGACACCGGACCGTCCGGCCCGGCCCTGTTCCCGCTCCAGATGGGGATTTGGCCTCTCCGGCTTCTGCAAAAGCGGCTGTATCCGCCGGTTCCGATACACCGGTCCAGGCTTCCTCTGCCCGGGTTCCGGCAGAAGCCGCGGCTGCTTATGCGGTACAGCGCGGTTCTTTTGAACTGCGCGTGGCAAAAGGCGAGCTTTCCTACGTGCCTCCCCTTGTCATGACCATTGTCACGCAATACCCCGATATACAGTTTGAG
>JAJQEA010000158.1 GCA_021201905.1 Clostridia bacterium | reverse complement strand
GGATACATACGATGTGGCATATCCGGGCGTCATAGCTGTTTATCTGGACGGCGCGCCGCAGCCGGGAACCGGCCCTCAGGACATTGCCCTGGCTATCATCGGAGCCGTGTTTAAAAACGGGTATGTAAAGAATAAGGTGATGGAGTTCGTGGGACCGGGCGTGGCTTCCATGACAACGGATTACCGCAATGGCGTGGATGTCATGACCACGGAGACCACCTGCCTTTCATCTATATGGAAGACAGATGATGATACGAAAGCATATCTGGCCAAGCACCACAGGGAGGAAGATTATAAGGAGCTGGCTCCCGCAGATGTGGCATACTATGACGGCTGCGTATACGTGGACCTGTCCACGGTAAAACCCATGATTGCCCTTCCCTTCCACCCCAGCAATACATATGAGATTGACGAGCTGAAGGCCAACCTGGACGACATACTGGGCATGGTGGAGGCAGAGGCAGCCAAGGTATCGGGCGGCAAGGCATCCTTTACCCTGAGGGATAAGATTCAGGGGGGCCAGCTCATGGTTCAGCAGGCAGTCATTGCTGGCTGTGCAGGCGGCACCTATTCCAACGTGATGGAAGCTGCCCGTGTGTTAAAGGGAAAGAACTGCGGCTGCGACGAGTTCTCACTGGCGGTTTATCCGTCTTCACAGCCTGTCTTTGCGGATTTGGTAAAGAAGGGGGCTGTGTCCGACCTGATGGACGCGGGCGCCATCATACGGACCGCCTTCTGCGGCCCATGTTTCGGCGCGGGCGATACTCCCTGCAACAACGGTCTGAGCATCCGCCATACCACCAGGAATTTCCCCAACAGGGAAGGCTCCAAACCGGGCAACGGCCAGATGGCAGCGGTTGCCCTGATGGATGCCCGTTCCATCGCGGCCACGGCAGCCAACGGAGGAAGGCTTACCTCCGCATGGGAGCTGGAGGGCTGGGACAATGTGCCTGAGTATGAGTTTGACGGCATTTCCTACAAGAACCGGGTATACATGGGATACAACAAAGGCAACGTGGAAAAGGAGCTGGTCTATGGACCGAATATCAAGGACTGGCCGGAGATGAGTCCTCTGGCGGACAACATTCTCCTGAAGGTATGCTCCAAAATCATGGACCCTGTGACCACCACCGATGAGCTGATTCCCTCCGGCGAAACCTCGTCCTACCGTTCCAATCCGCTGGGCCTGGCAGAATTCACCTTGTCCAGAAGGGATCCGGAGTATGTGGGAAGGGCCAAGGAAGTGGATAAGCTGGAAAAGGCCAGAACCAGGGAGGGCGCGGCAAAGGAACTGGAGCTGGAGCCTGTTTTGGAGAAGCTCTTTGACGCCATCCGCGGCATTGAAGGCAATGAGAATGTGACGGTTCAGGACACGGAAGTGGGCAGCATGATTTACGCTGTAAAGCCCGGCGACGGCTCTGCCAGGGAGCAGGCAGCCAGCTGCCAGAGAGTGATCGGCGGCCTGGCCAATATCTGTAAGGAGTACGCCACCAAGCGCTACCGCTCCAATGTGATGAACTGGGGCATGGTTCCCTTCCAGATGGAGGAGGATCCCTGCTTTGAGGTGGGAGATTATATTTATGTTCCGGGTGTAAGGAAAGCCCTGGACGGGGATTTAAAGGATATTAAGGCTTATGTGCTGGGAAAAGAGGGCGGCAGCATAAGAACCCTGGATTTATATATTGCGGATATGACGGCAGAGGAGCGGGAAATCGTAAAGGCCGGCTGTCTGATCAACTATAACAGGGGCAGACACTGATGGGGATATTTGAGAAAGGAGTATGGGCACATGGTTAAGGAAAGTTTTCTTGCACAGTTCTATGGGAAGTCGCAGAATTATACGGATATTCCGAACAAATGGTATAAAGAGTACAATGTAAAGAAGGGCCTCAGGAATGAGGACGGAACCGGCGTGCGGATTGGCCTTACCAGGGTGGCCGACGTGGTGGGATATGAGGAGGCGGACGGAGGAATCAAGGCCATTCCCGGACGGCTGCTCTACCGCGGCGTGGATGTGCTGGACCTGGTAAAGGGAAAGAAGGAGAGCCATTTCGGATATGAGGAGACATGTTTCCTTTTGCTGTTCGGATATCTGCCGAAGAAGGCCGAGCTGGAGAAGTTCTGCAATGTGGTGAGACACTGCTACACCATCCCGGATGATTTCGTGGAAATGAACCTGTTACGCCTTCCGGGGAAGAATCTGATGAATAAGCTTCAGGACGCGGTCCTTACCCTGTATAATTACGATGATGACCCGGACAATACGGATGTATACCAGACACTGGTCAAGGGCGTCAACCTTTTGGCAAAGCTTCCCGCCATTGCCTGCTATGCCTATCAGAGCAAGGTGCATTATTATGACAGGGAAAGCCTGTTCATTCACTACGCGAATCCGGAATATTCCATTGCCGAGAATTTCTTAAGCCTTCTGAGAAAGGACCAGAAATTCACGGCCAAGGAAGCAAATCTGCTGGATACCATACTCATGCTGCATGCGGATCACGGCGGCGGCAACAACTCCACCTTTACCAATGTGGTGATTGCCTCCACAGGCACCGACATCTACTCCACGGTATGCGGCGGCATCGGTTCTCTTAAGGGACCCCGCCACGGCGGCGCCAATATCAAGGTGGCGGAGATGATGGACGCCGTGCTGGCTGAAACTGGCGGCTATGACGCGGACGATAAGAAAATCCGCCAGGCCGTAGAGAAGCTGATGGCGGGAGAGCTCTATGACCGTTCCGGCCTTGTATACGGCTTCGGCCATGCTGTTTACACGGTGTCCGATCCCCGTGCGGAGGTCCTGAAGGCCTGCTGCACGGAGGTGGCCAAGGAGCAGAAGCATACCAGGGAGCTGGACTTCTATATGCGTTTTGAGCGCATTGCCAGGGAGGTAATGGAGGAGATCAAGGGCAAGGCCCTTCCCACCAATGTGGATTTCTACAGCGGGTTTGCCTATGGCATGCTGCGGATTCCCAGGGATTTATACACGCCTCTGTTTGTGCGCAGCCGCGTTGTGGGCTGGGTGGCCCACAATATTGAGAATAAGCTGTATGACGGCCGCATTATGCGTCCGGCCACCAAGTATGTAGGCGACAATATGGATTATGTGCCTATGTCGGAGAGATAGGATGCCCGGTATTGCCATTCCGGTTTCCTGATATATGTGAATATGTGAAAAGACCTGATGCAGCCACCTGTGTGGCATGTGTCAGGTCTTTTTACATTGAGGGGATAAGCCGGCGGCCCGGTGCCCCAAACCCTTACATGAAATCAAAGAGACTCAGCTGTTTCATCCCGCTGCCGGGAGCCTGGGCCTTTTCACCGCGGCAGGCATTTTTGGGAAGCTCCTCCAAAAACGGGGAGGGCTCCTCTGAGGTGGTGAGAATTAATTCATCCCTGGCCCTTGTCATGCCCACATACATAAGGCGGCGCTCCTCATCCGGGTCCATGGGTCCCTTTCCTGTTTTTAGGGGAAGGATTCCCTGCTTTAAGCCGTAGAGAAAAACAACCGGGAATTCCAGGCCCTTTGAGGCATGAAAGGTCATGAGCGTCACCGCATCGGAGGGGCAGGAATCCTGGCCGCTCCACTTCAGGTCGTGGGCCCGTCCAAAGGCCAGTGTGTTCAGCATATCCTCCATGGTCTTGTGGAAATAGGACATGCAGACAAAGGTGTCCATGGACTTGTCTGCACCAAGTCCCAGGCATGAAATCCAGTCCTCCAACAGTTTCCAGGGCCTGTCCTTTTTTAGTCTCGGCAGGAACCGTTCCGCCAGGCCGTTGTAATCAGCGGAAGGGGAAATGCGCTTTTTACAGAGGGCCAGCGTGTCCCCGCCCACCCCGGACTGTCTGAGCAGGGATCCAAAAAAGGAGACGGTACCCTGGACAGACGGATGGTCCAGATAATCCTCCCGTCCTGCCACCACGTAAGGGATTCCCTCCTTTTGCAGGCATTGCTCCAGCAGACGGGCCTGATGATTGGTGCGGTAGAGGACGGCAATGTCGGAAAAGCTCCTGACAGTATCCCGCAGGCCGGGAGTCTGGCTGTGGGCGTCCAGCATGTCGATGCCGCCGATGATGCGGTTGATTTCCTTTGCAATAAAGATGGACTCAGACAGGCTGGTTTCCGCCGTCACCAGACGCACCGGATCGCCATGGGGACGGACCGCCGCCAGCCTGCGCTCACCGCCCGGATTGCGGGAGATGAGAGGAAGGGAGGCGGAGAGTATCTCCGAGGTGGAGCGGTAGCCAGTGGTGAGCCGTATGACTCTGGTTTCTGGAAAATCCTGTTCCAACCGGTCAAAGCACCGGCTGTCAGAGCCACGGAAGCCATAGATGGACTGATCCGGGTCGCCGATGACAAAGAGCTCCCGTCCGCCATTATTCCATGCCCGGATGAGCTGGTACTGGACCGGGTTGATGTCCTGGAATTCGTCTACCAGCAGATAGGAAAAATGCTGCTTTCTGTATTTTCCTTTCTGTTCCTGCCGGAGAAGGCGCAGCATGTTGAGAAGCAGGTCGTCGAAGTCCATAAGCTTCCTGCTGTCCAGCGCCTGCTGGTACCGGGCCGCTGCTTCCGGTGTCAGGATAAAGCCGTTTTCCACGGCGGAGTCATCGGTCATTTGGGCTTCAATGCTTTCTTCGGCGGACAGCCCTGCCTTATGCAGAGAAACGGCAGTGAGAAACTGCCTGACCGTGCAGGCGAGCTCCAGGGCCCCTATGGTTTCCACGGCGCATTCCTCCGCCTGGCCCTGGTCTGCCAGGGACAGCTCTGTTCCGGACTGGGCTAACAGACGGTAACAGAGGGAGTGGAAGGTCCCCACCTGCATCTGGTTCAGGCTGCGCTTGCCGGGCAGCGCCTGGCGGATTCTCTGGGTCAGCTCGTTCGCGGCCTTGTTTGTAAAGGTGACGGCCGTAATCTCAGAGGGTTTCACGCCCCGTTCCCCTATAAGGTATTCAATACGGGAAACCAGGGTCTTTGTCTTTCCCGTACCGGGACCGGCTATGACAGCCGTCACCGGAGACACGGATTCCACGGCCTGCTGCTGGTCCTGGTTCAGGGCAGAGGAAGGCATGGAAACCGTCAGGATATTTGAGACGGCTGTTTCCCGGGAGGCCGGTGTGCGACGGGGAGCCGGGGAGGCATCCGCCGGCCTATCCGGCAGGCCCTCCGACCGGCCATCCACCGGCCCATCTGCCGTCCTATCCGCCGAGCCATCCGCCGGCCCATCCGCCGAGCCGTCTGTGGGACCATCCACCGGACCATTCGCCGTCCTATCCACCGGACCTTCCGACAGCCTATTCGCCGGTCCATCCGCCGGCCCGGATGTGCCGCCGGGACCGGCCACTTTGCCGGATAACGCTGGATTGGCCGACAGGTCCCCTTCCTCTGTATCGAACGTCATGCACAGCTGTCCCTCCACGTTGCTAAGCTCTGCTGACTGGAACAGACGCATGGTTCCGTACTCGCCGTCGTAGCCGGGCTGCCACTGGACCTCGCCGTCCCTGAGATGGCGTATGCCCTCGGCTGTCAGGGAACCGGCCACATGGCTGATGTCCTCCAGCGGGGCCTGGCGCAGAATATAAAATTCATTGCCCAGTTCCTCCAGCAGGTGCTCATACTGCCTGGAAACCTTTACGCTGGAGGGGGAGGACCCCACGGAGGAGGCGATGACCTCTCCCAGGGGCACCAGGTTTTCAAAGGGACGTCCCTGGGGCAGCAGGAAATCCTCGTCCCGGTCGGCCAGCTGTTCAATCCGGTGAAGTACGCCTGTGGTCAGTTTTTTTTTCGCAGACAGGACATATGCCGTTATAGCTTCTGGCCTGGGAGGGACTGAGGCAGAGATGGCATTTCCGGTGGCCGTCAAAATGATATTTGCCCTCTTCAGGAAAGAATTCAATGGTCTCCTTAAGGCCCTCGCCCCTCTGAATGGCGCCGTAGAGCCCCGTATAGGACATGGGGATGTCAAAAAGGCTGGCCTCCCTGCCCAGTTTGGCGGGTGAGTGGGCGTCAGAGTTGGAGATGAGCTGAAAGGAGTCAAGGGCTGACAGTCTCCAGTTCATGGCCGGATCCGAGGACAGTCCTGTTTCCAGGGCATGAATCTGGGGCGTCAGCTCCTCATAGCACTCTTCGATGGTATCGAAACCGGAAAAAGCCCCGAACAGTGAAAAATGCGGGGTCCAGATGTGGGCTGGAACATAGATGGCATCCGGGCACGCTTCCAGTGTGATGGCCAAAAGATCGTGACAGTCCAATCCCAGGATGGGGCGTCCGTCGGAATGCAGGTTGCCGATGGCTTCCAGACGCTTAGAAAGGATTTCGGCCGCTTCCAGGCTGGGCAGAAGAATAAGGCTGTGTACCTTGCGCACACGGCCGTTTTTCTTGTAAATGGAGCTGATTTCCCCGCTGATAACAAAACGGGGGCTGTTCTGGCCCAGCATGGCCGGGCGCTGTAAGGAATATTCCTTTTTTAGCATGTAAAGGCCCGGCTCGGCGGGCTCCAACTTTTCAGCCAGCTCCACCCTCCAGGCCGGGTGGGTGAAGTCTCCCGTACCTACAATGTTAATTCCCTTTTTTCCCGCCCATAAGTCCAGGTGCTCCGGCGTAAGCTCCTTGCTGGTGGCCCTGGAGTAGCGGGAATGGATATGTAAATCACCTATGTACATTGCGATGCACCTGCTTTCTTTTGATACTATTTATTATAAAGGATTCATCCTAAAAAGAAAGCGGTTTTTTCTGCCATCCTCAGCCGGCCAGTCCCTCCACCGCGTCCATGGGCAGGGAAATTGCCACTGCATGTTCTCCGGTTTCCTCCATCACGGTCTCGCATATGGCCTTCAGTATGGGAAGCCTTAAGTCCACAGGGGTCAGGATCAGGAGTATGGCCTTTTCCTGAGAAAGAGTCATGCCGAACAGCCTTTTGCCGGCATCGGCGCCTATTTCCCTGGCCTTTATCAGGGTGCCGCCCTGGCAGCCGGCCTTTCTGGCAGCCTCCATAACTGGAGCAGACAGGTCGTTGTGGATGACGGAAGCAATTAATTCATAGGAATGGGAATTTGTCATGGGAATATCCTCCTTGCGTTCTGCGGTGGGGCTGCCTGGTGCGGTCTGGTCCTCATGCCGGCTTAAAGCGTCCATGGCAGCGAGACTGATGCCTGAAAGGGACAGGGTGAAGGCGATGCCGTGGCCCGGCCTGTAAAATTCCATTTCCCTGCCAAGGGCATGGAGCAGGCGGTCTGCGTCCCTTTTGTTTGAAAGGCCCAGAACCAGGTCCTTCTCCGGCTCATCCAGTCCCAGGCAGTCCATGACAGCCGAGCTGGCTGTGCCGTGTCCCCTGACAGCCAGCAGTATTTCGTGGTTGTATGTATGGAATAGAGAGGCCGCCCTGTTTCCGGCTCCCCGGTTTACGATGGCGGCTGCCAGCCGTATGCTTTTATGGCTCATAAGGTTCCTCCTCTAAATGAATGAATTCCTGGTTCATATCCACCACAGGATGTCTGGAAACAGCTCTCTCCCTGCGGGTTTTCAGCTCATAGGACAGTCCGATGAGCTGGATGATGATGAGAGGGGTCATGGCTACCATGGCCACGATGCCAAAGGCGTCGGTCAGGATATTGCCGCCCAGGGCCTCGCAGGTGCCCATGCACAGCGGGAGAAGAAAGGTGGCTGTCATGGGGCCGGACGCGACTCCTCCCGAGTCAAAGGCAATGGAGGTAAAGACCGGGGATACCACAAAGGAAAGTCCCAGGGCCAGGGCATAACCGGGCAGCAGAAAGGCCATGAGAGGCAGTCCGGTGATGACCCGGAACAGGGAAAGGCCCAATGACAGGGCCATACCGATAGAAAGTCCGGTCATCATGGTCTTTTCGGATATGCTTCCTCCGGTCACGTCCGCCACCTGCTTGTTAAGCACCTGTACGGCAGGCTCCGCCTTGACGATGTAATAACCGATGAGCATGGCTACGGGCACCAGAATCCAGCGGAAGGGAAGGGATGCCATCTGTTTTCCCAGATAGTTTCCGGCGGGCATGAAGCCCACATTGACGCCTGTGAGGAACAGCGTCAGCCCGATGTAGGAATACAGCATTCCAACCAGGATCTTTACCACCTGGCGTTTGCGCATTTTCAGGAAACATATCTGAAAGAGCAGGAAAAACGCCAGAATGGGGAACAGGGCTGTGAATACTTCCGCCCCGTAGCGGGGAAGCTCACTCTGGAATGCCAGCCACAGGTCCTGGGAATTGCTGATGCTGGGAATGGTCATGGGCTCATAAGAGCCAGAGGATGACTGGAACAAAAGCCCCAGTATCATGACAGAGAGGATGGGTCCGATGGAACAAAGGGACACCAGTCCAAAGCTGTCGCTGTCCGCGTTTTTCCCCTGTCCGATGGAGGAGAGGCCCACGCCCAGGGCCATGATGAAGGGAACCGTAATCGGACCTGTTGTCACACCGCCGGAATCAAAGGCTACAGCCAGAAAATCACCTGGAATATAGAAGGCCAGGATGAAGAGAATGATGTAGCAGACCAGAAGAATGTGGGAAAGGCTCCAGCCGAAGAGGGAGCGAAGGAATGCCAGTGCCAGGAAGAAACCGACTCCCGCGGCTACTGCGAGAATGAGCACCATGTCCGGCACGGCCGGTGTCTGTCTGGCCAGGACCTGCAGGTCCGGTTCGGCCACTGTTACCATGGCGCCTATGATGATACATGCGGTGATGATGACCGGAAGCTTCTTTGCTCTGGCCAGCTGCGCGCCTACCTTTTCTCCAATGGGCATCATGGCCATATCCACCCCCAGGGTGAAGAATCCCATTCCTGTAATAAGGAAGGCCGCCCCTGCCAGAAACAGCATCAGGGGGTCCAGAGGAATGGGGGCGATGGTAATCCCCAGGATTAATACAATGCAGGTAACGGGCAGCACAGATGATAAGGATTCTGTGATTTTTTCTTTTAGCTTCTGACTCAATAAATTACCTCCTGTTGTCCGTTATTTATGTTAACATATATATTTTAGCTTAACATAAGGACAAACGGAAAGGCAAGGGAAGGGACCGTTAGAAATATGTTAAGAAACTCATTGAATCCGGGGCAGGGCAGTAGTATAATGAATCCACTGTGAGCATACACAGAAGCAGAGAGTGAGAATGAATGGGGAGATTGGAAGTATGACATTGTATGACAGAAACGGAATGCCTGCAGCGTACATTGACAGTGACAGGGAGCATATCTATCTGTTTGACGGGAGGCCTGCGGCCTATCTTTATGAGGATGGGGTGTATGGGTTTGAGGGCACCCAGTATGGATGGTTTGAGAAGGGATGGATCAGGGACCTGGACGGATACTGCGTCATGTTTACAGAGGAAGCCAGAACCCAGGGACCGGCAAAGCCCTCGCGCCATGAGACACCGGCAAAATGGGCCAGGGCAGCCAGGCCGGTGAGGCGCTCCAGGGAGACAAAGCGATCCAAGACAGCTTACAAGGCAGCCTGGTCAGAGACACCGGCAGGGGATTTTTTGTCTGGTAACAGTTGACACTGTTTGGGAAATATGTTAAATTAAGAATCAGTGCAAATACGCGGATAGGGAAGAGTAGATAACCGGATGGATGCAGAGAGCCGGCGGCTGGTGAGAGCCGGTGACGGATGGTTATTGAACTGGCCCTGGAGTAGCCTGCCCCAACGAGGAAGGACCGCCGGAAACGGGGGACCGGGAGCCAGTAGGACAGGACGGAGACCTTACCGTTATAAGAGGATTAAGTGCATGCGTCAGACAGCATGAACCAGAGTGGTACCGCGCGGGGATTTTCAGCCTTGCGTCTCTAGCAGTAGAGGCGCAGGGCTTTTTTGTTTCACAGAAAACTGCGGGGAGCAGGTATGCTGTCTGGATAAAGGGGAATCATCCCCTTAGATAACCAATGGAGGAATGAGATTATGGCAACACAGTACAACCACAGCGCCATTGAGAAAAAGTGGCGTGAGAACTGGGAAGAGAAGCCCATCAATGTGAACGATGGCAGGAAGGAAAAGTATTACTGTCTGGATATGTTCCCATACCCCTCAGGCAGCGGCCTTCACGTAGGACACTGGAGAGGATATGTGATTTCCGATGTCTGGAGCAGGTATCAGCTGTTAAAGGGCAAGTATGTCATTCATCCCATGGGATGGGATGCCTTCGGCCTTCCTGCTGAGAACTACGCTATCAAGATGGGTGTTCACCCGGCTAAGTCCACAGAGGAAAACATCAGGAACATCAAGCGCCAGATCAAACAGATTGCGGCAATATATGACTGGGATATGGAAGTGAACACCACGGACCCGGATTTCTATAAATGGACCCAGTGGATTTTTGTCCAGATGTTCAAAAAAGGCCTGGCCTATGAGAAGGAATTCCCCATTAACTGGTGTCCCTCCTGTAAGACCGGACTGGCAAACGAGGAAGTGGTCAACGGATGCTGCGAGCGCTGCGGCACCACGGTTACCAAGAAGAATCTGCGCCAGTGGATGCTCAAGATTACGGCATACGCAGAGCGCCTGTTAAATGACCTGGATAAGCTGGACTGGCCTGAGAAGGTCAAGAAGATGCAGACGGACTGGATCGGCAAGTCATACGGCGCGGAGGTGGATTTCCCCATTGACGGGCGTGAGGAGAAGATTACCGTGTACACCACCAGGCCGGACACCCTTTACGGAGCCACCTTCATGGTACTGGCGCCGGAGCATGCCCTGGCTAAGAGCCTGGCAACCGATGAGACAAGGGAAGCAGTGGAGAAATACATTTTCGATTCCTCCATGCGCTCCAATGTAGACCGTATGCAGGCAAAGGAAAAGACCGGCGTGTTTACCGGAAGCTATGCAATCAATCCGTTAAACGGCGCAAAGACACCTATCTGGCTGTCTGATTATGTACTGGCTGATTACGGCACAGGAGCCATCATGTGCGTGCCTGCCCACGATGACAGGGACTTTGAGTTTGCCAGGAAGTTCGGCCTGCCCATTGTACAGGTTATTGCAAAGGACGGCAAGGAAATCGAGAACATGACCGAGGCATATACCGAGGCAAGCGGCATCATGATCAATTCCGGGGATTGGAACGGCTTAGAGTCCGCTGTCCTTAAAAAGGAAGCGCCTCACATGATTGAGAAGAAGGGCTTTGGCCATAAGACGGTCAACTATAAGCTGAGGGACTGGGTATTCTCACGCCAGCGTTACTGGGGCGAGCCCATCCCCATCATCCACTGCCCCAAGTGCGGCTGCGTGCCTGTGCCTGAGGATCAGCTGCCCTTAAAGCTTCCCGAGGTGGAGAGCTACCAGCCAACAGGAACCGGCGAGTCACCTCTGGCTGCCATTGACGAATGGGTCAACACCACCTGTCCTGTCTGCGGCGCTCCCGCCAAGAGAGAGACAAATACCATGCCCCAGTGGGCTGGTTCCTCCTGGTACTTCCTGCGCTATGTGGACAGCCACAACAAGGAAGAACTGGTATCCAGGGAAAAGGCAGACAAGTATCTTCCTGTGGATATGTATATCGGCGGCGTGGAACACGCGGTGCTCCATCTGCTGTATTCACGTTTCTACACCAAGTTCCTGTGCGATATCGGCGCCATTGACTTTGACGAGCCGTTCAAGAAGCTGTTTAACCAGGGTATGATTACCGGCAAGAACGGCATCAAAATGAGCAAATCCAAGGGCAACGTGGTTTCTCCCGACGATTTGGTTAGGGATTACGGCTGCGACTCCTTAAGGCTTTACGAGCTGTTCGTGGGACCGCCGGAGCTGGATGCGGAGTGGGATGACCGGGGCATCGAGGGCGTATCCCGCTTCCTGAACCGTTTCTGGAACCTGGTGATGGACAACAAGGATAAGGATGTGAAGGCGTCAAAGGAAATGATAAAGCTGCGCCATAAGCTGGTATATGACATCGAATACCGCTTTAACCAGTTCAGCCTCAATACCGTGATCTCCGGTTTCATGGAGTATAACAATAAGCTGATAGAGCTGGCCAGGAAGGAAGGCGGAATTGATAAGGAGACCCTTAAGACCTTCGTGATTCTTCTGGCGCCCTTTGCTCCCCATATCGGAGAGGAGCTGTGGCAGCAGTTAGGCGGCACCGACAGCGTATTCCATACACAGTGGCCGGAATGCGATGAGGAGGCCATGAAGGACGATGAGATCGAAGTGGCTGTCCAGATTAACGGAAAGACACGCGCCGTCATCAGCATCAGTGCGGACAGTTCCAAGGAAGATGCCATTGCCGCGGGCAGGGAAGCAGTGAAGGAAAAGCTGACCGGCAACGTGGTGAAGGAAATCTATGTGCCGGGAAAGATTATCAATATTGTGTGCAAATAAATCAGATTCCCGCATATCCGCGGGATGACAAAATGCCTGCAATAGGAAATGGACAAAACACGATATTGAGGTGACGGAAATGGGACATGAAAGCAGAACGTGGGAAATGAATGGGAAGTGTCATAAAATAGGCAGGGCAGCGGCAGCGTTTGTTCTGTCCGGAGTCATGATGGCAGCGGGCGGTATTACGGCCATGGCTGCCGGCAGTGCAGGCGCAGGCACGGCTGCGGGGACTTCCGTGAACCCGGCAGATCAGGGGCCGGGGGTAAGGACTGTTTCGGAGGCAGAGCCTGAGGAAACGAAGGCGGCCGTGGAGAACGGCGTTATACAGCCCCGCAATCTGGAAGGAGCAAAGGACGCGGACCAGCTGGTGGTGGTAGTTGGCACCGGCGGCAGTGGCGCGGATGTGTATTATTATAAGAAGTCAGGGGAAGGGTGGGAGATGGCCTGGAAGGAGGCCGGCATCGTAGGCAGAAACGGCATAACGGACCAGAAGGCAGAAGGAGACGGCAGCACGCCCTCCGGTACATATGGATTTACCATGGCCTTTGGGCTCAGGGAAAATCCGGGCAGCATCCTCCCCTACCATAAGATCGCAAAGGGCGATTACTGGGTGGATGATTCAGCCAGTCCCTATTATAACAAGCTGGTCAATACATCTCAGGTCGCAAAGAACTGGAATTCCGCAGAGAACATGGCATCTGCCTCCCCATACTATAATTACGCCCTGGCATTGAATTATAATGAGGCATGTGAGCCCGGAAAGGGATCCGCCATCTTTCTTCACTGTTTTACCGCATCCAGAGATAATGGCTCCGCGGGCTGTATCCGCCTGCCCCAGGAAAGGGCAAAGGAGCTGGTACAGTCAGCCACAGAGCGCACTAAGATTGTGATTGCGCCGGATTTGGAACGGTTAAAATAATCCGGGGTAAAATGACTCACGTTAGTATAATTCCATAAGGCAGAGGCAGGGGCGCTATCAGCGCGGCCCTGCCATTTTTTTGGAAAGCATTTTTAATAAATCAATTTTCTTTTTCTCTGAGGGAGGCATCCTGGAACTGAGGATGTTGACCAGAAGGTCTGTCTCCCTGTCGTTAAACTGCACGCCCTTCTGTCTGGCTTCCATGTTGATGGTCATGAATGCCTCCATCATGTTGTTTTTGTCTGAATGTTCAATCCGCTCCGCAAATTCAGTGAGCATGGCCAGTTTATCTTTGTTCATGGCCTTGAGCCTGGGGTCCTGTTTCCAGCTGTTATCCATAATTATGTAGTCCTTTCTGTAATGGGATTCAGTGAATGGCCGTATCAGGCCATGGCCTGCATGGCAGTGAATATCATTTCCATGGTCTCGAAACGGGATTGCTGCTCCGGCGTCAGGAACCTGCGCAGCTGGTCCATGGGGGTCTGGCCTTCCATCAGGGTTTCGGCCATGTCAATCATATCCTGCTCCATGGGATTCCCATATGGGCGTATGGCCTTTAACAGGTCACGCAGGGAACCGTTTCCCTGGGGACGGTCCAGGGAGCAGATGCCCATGGACGCTACCTCCTCGGTCTCAAAGAGCTCCACTGTTTTCCGCAGTTCCTGAACCTTGACAAACAGGGAGATGGCCTTTTGTTCTGGAACGCCCAGGTAGGGGAGGGAGGCCTTGATCATCTGCAGATGGTGGTCGCCTATGAGATAGTCCAGGTCGGTTAGTTTATAGTCATCAGATGGATTCATGTATTTCCACCAGCCTTTTCTTTCTTTGCTTCCAATTTATGCAGGAGGAGCCTGTTACATGCCACTTATTTTCCGGCGCAATGAGCCAAAGCCTGGACACTGCATATATTATAAGTATGGAAGGAGAGTGGAATCCATGTACAGCCGTTTGATTATAGATGGAAATGCAGTTTATGAAATAGATGAGGAATGCTTAAAACAGAGACAGGGAAGAAAGGGATATGGTGGTAAGAACCGGGGCACGAAAAGCCCTTTTTCGCCCGGGGAGACAGGTGAGGCCGGCAAATAAGCCCGGCTTCCCCGCAAGAAAAAACAGGGAGTGGTGAAGCACTCCCTGTTCCTTTGATTCTTTGGTGAAGGATTTCTTAGAGGTGGGAATTAGCAGCAGAAGCCACCGCCACCGCCGCCACAGCAGCACAGGATTAAGATGAGCCAGATCATATCTCCGCATCCTCCTCCACAGCTACACCCACAGCCACAACCGCCACCGCAGTCGCTATGTCCGAAGCCACCGCCGCCTCCACAGCAGCACAGAATCAGGATAAGCCAGATGATATTACATCCGCATCCGCTGCCTCCTGTTCCACATCCGCATCCACAGTCACAACCGCAGTTTGTTGCTGCTACATCACTCATGTTAATTCCTCCATATAAAGTTTAATTACACTGTATCATATGAAGCCCTGCTTGCTCATGTTTCCACAATTTGATAAAATTTAGAAAATTTTTGTTGGTACAAGGCAGGGATATATAGTATAATGTCGGCAGACATGATACTGTACAGACCGTTTTCTGACAAAGGCGGGAAAACATGGTCCGTCAGATGAAAAAGAAAAGAGGCTTTGAGAATGGACAAAAGCAGATTATATTACCAGACACCCTATGTAAAAACGTTTATGTGCACGGTGGAGCACTGTGAGGAAAGCGGGAAGGGGACCTGGCTGGTGACCCTGAACCAGACTGGTTTTTATCCGGAAGGCGGGGGACAGCCCTACGATACAGGAACCTTAAACGGGATTCCCGTGTTGTCCGTCCATGAGAAGGGGGAGCAGGTGATCCATGAACTGGCGCAGCCCATAGAGGAGGGGACGCTGGCAGAGGGAGTCGTAGACTGGCAGAGGCGGTATGACAACATGCAGCTGCACACCGGGGAGCACATTCTGTCCGGTCTGGTGCACCGGCACTTTGGTTACGATAATGTGGGCTTTCACATGGGGACCGAGGAGGTGACGGTGGACTTTAACGGCGTCATTGAGCCGGAGGACCTGGACTGGCTGGAGGATGAGGCCAACCAGCTGGTCTATGCCAATGTCCCTGTGAAGGTTTTTTATCCCACTGAGGAAGAGCGCAGGACCATGGAATACAGAAGCAAAAAGGAACTGTCCGGTCTGGTGCGCATTGTGGAGGTGCCTGGAGGGGATGTGTGCGCTTGCTGCGGCACACATGTAGAAAACACCGGAGAAGTGGGCATCATTAAGATAAGAAGCATGATTCATTATAAGGGCGGCGTCCGCCTGTCCATGCTGTGCGGCCGCAGGGCCCTGCTGGATTACAGGGACAGGCTGAAGGATGAAACCAGGATATCCAACCTGCTGTCAGCCAAGCTCGTCCAGGTGCCGGACGCGGTGGAAAAGCTTAAAAATGACTGCCAGGACAGGGATTTCCTGATTGGAAAGCTGGAAAGCAGCCTGGTGGCCCTGAAGGCAGGACAGTTCCCGGAAAGCACAGCCCCCCCCCCTTATCGTGTTTGAGGAGGATTTAACACCTGTCCAGGTCCGCCAGTATGCCACCCGCCTCTATGAAGAGAACAGGGCCGGGGTGGCTGCGGTGTGTTCCGGAAATGACAGGGACGGCGAATACCACTATGCCCTGGGCAGCAGCCGGGTGGACATGCGCGCGCTCAGCAAAGCCCTGAACAGCCGTTTAAGCGGCAGGGGCGGAGGCAGCAGCCTCATGGCCCAGGGGACCTTCCGGGCGGGACGGGAAGCCATTGAGGCGGCCTTCCGGGAAGAGACAGAATAAAAAAGGATGGTACGATGGAATTAAATAGCGATACAATTAAAAAAATCAGAGGACTTATTGTCTTTAC
>JAJQEA010000412.1 GCA_021201905.1 Clostridia bacterium | reverse complement strand
GGGGAGGGACTGTTTATGAAGGCCGAGCTGGTTTTCTTCAAGGCGTCCCTGCCCCTGCTTTTTATCGGGGTGCTGACAGCGGTTATCGTCGCCTTTTTTCAGACCAGGATGGCATTTTCATGGGATGTGCTTAAATTCAAGTTTGACAGAATCAGCCCTCTTAAGGGATTCAAGCGCATGTTTTCCCTGAGATCGGTTATTGAACTGTTAAAGTCCCTTATCAAGATTACGGTGCTGGGATGGGTGGTGTGGTTCTTTCTCAAGGACAGGCTGGCAGAGCTCACAGGACTCATGGAGGGCACCGTGGCTTCTGCCCTGATTTACGTGGGCAATACAGTGGTTTCCCTGGTAGACACAGTGGGAATCGCCTTTGTGTTTCTGGGAGCCGTGGACTACCTCTACCAGTGGTGGGAATATGAAAAGAATTTGCGCATGAGCAAACAGGAGATAAAAGAAGAGTACAAGCAGACAGAAGGTGACCCACAGATTAAGGGAAAAATCCGTGAGAAGCAGCACCAGATGGCATCCAGGCGCATGATGCAGAATGTTCCCAATGCAGATGTGGTAATCCGCAACCCAACCCACTACGCAGTGGCCCTGGGGTATGATTCTGAAAAGAACCGGGCGCCGGTGGTGCTGGCCAAGGGAGCGGACCATCTGGCTCTCAAGATTGTGGAGGTGGCTGAGGGAAACGGCGTGTATATCATGGAGGACAGGCCGCTGGCCAGGGGACTCTATGATGCGGTGGAAGTGGACATGGAGATTCCTGAGGAGCATTATCAGACAGTGGCTAAGATACTTGCCTTTGTATATAAGCTTCAGAAGAAGGACATGTGATTGTGGATAAATTTCCCGGAAAAGAGGTTTGCAGTGGATAACAGTATGATTTTCTTTGACAGGGTCACTAAAATATACGGAAACGGGCAAAAGGCCCTGGATAATGTGAGTCTCAAGGTTGACAGGGGAGAATTCGTGTTTCTGGAGGGAGACAGCGGTGCGGGAAAGACGACTATGCTGGAACTGATTTTAAAAGAGACAGAGCCTACCCATGGGAATATACAGGTCAATGGGATTGAGTTGTCCGGCCTCAGAGAGCGCCAGGTCTACCAGTACCGCCGTTATATTGGAATGGTATTTCAGGATTTCCGCCTCTTTTCAGACTTTACGGTATATGAGAATGTGGCCTTTGCCCAGCGGGTCGTGGAGGCGGATTACAAGACCATGAAGCGCAGGGTAACGGAAGTGCTCAACCAGGTGGGGCTTGCCTCCAAGGCAAGGTATTACCCGGACCAGCTCTCCGGCGGGGAAAAACAGCGTACCGCCATTGCCAGGGCCATTGTGAACCGGCCGGTGCTTCTTCTGGCTGACGAGCCAACGGGCAATCTGGACCAGAAGAACGCGGAGGACATTATGCGCCTGCTGGAGCGGATTAACGGCCAGGGTACAACGGTGCTTGTGGTTTCCCACAACCAGGAGCTGGTCAGGAGCATGCACAGGAGACAGGTGGTGCTGCGCAGGGGACAGGTGGCCAGGGACCTTGCAAGGGAGGGAATGGCATATGGGTATTAGGACGTTACTCTACCTGTTCCGCCTGGGGTTTAAAAATCTGTGGCATCACAGAGTGTATACGGCGGCATCTGTCATTACCATGTCGGCCTGCATTTTTCTGTTTGGCCTGTTTTACCTGGCGGCGGCCAATGTGGACAGCATGGTAAAAAAGACGGAGCAGGAGGTCTATGTGGCTGTGTTCTTTGATGAGGGGATACGGCCGGAGCGGGTGGAGGAGATAGGAAACCTGATCCAGGGCCGTCCGGAGGTGCTGCGCACCGTGTATGTGTCGGCGGACGAGGCCTGGAGCGGGTTTAAAGAGAAATATTACGGGAATGCGGAGGCATTGGACGGAATCTTTGAAACAGATAATCCGCTGGCTGCCAGTGGAAATTACCAGGTGTATATTGACCGGATCAGCAGCCAGGAGGGATTTGTGGAGTATGCCCAGAGTCTTGAAGGGGTGAGGAAAACCACCCATTCCGCGGATACGGTGATGGCCCTTTTAAAACTGCGCCAGGGGGCGGCACGGCTGATTGCGGGTAGCGCGGTGCTGCTGGTCCTGATATCCGTGCTGCTGATTCACAATACCCTGTCCGTGGGCATCGAGGCCCAGAAGGAGAAAATAAGGGTCATGCGCCTGATGGGGGCGCGGGAGGGCTTTGTGAAGATTCCTTTTATGGCGGAGGCCGTTGTCATGGGGGCAGCAGGCGTGGTGATTCCTTTGGTGCTCCTGCTGTGGCTGTACCGCTGGGGGCTTGCCTTTGCAGTGTCGGGCCTGAACGGCCTGGGCAGCCTGAGAGGGCTGGAGACCGGGCTTCTCACCGAGGCCCAGGTATTTCCGGGTCTTATCCGTGCGTCCGTGCTCCTGGGAATTTTTACAGGGGTTGCGGGAGGCTTGTCTGTTATGGGGAAATTGAAGCGGAAGAAGAGAGAGCGTTGATGTGCGCGGTTTCATATAATAGGGATTTAATATAATAAAGCAGGATTTCCGCCCTTTGGAAGGGAGAGGAGTCCTGCTTTATTATTATTTATTTGGTCTGCTGGTATTGCGCTGCGGTTAAAATTGCGGGAATTAATTCCGGCCCTCCGTATTCTGCCTCCCCGCCTCATCCTGCTGCGTCAGCCACTCCGCAAAATACGGTTTAATGACGCTGAAGGGAGCCGGGCCTATATCCAGCAGGAAACGATTGAATTCCATGTTGGTGTAGCGGTTCCCAAGGGTTTTTTGGGCCTCCCGCTGCATGCCCAGGATTTCCAGGTAGCCCACATAATATTCCAGATAATTGGCCGGATTCTCCGCAATGTCATAATAGATGGTGGTAATGACAGAGGAATCGCTGATGCGGAAGTAGTGGTTTAAATAGTCCTCCACCTGCTTGATATCCCAGCCCTCGTAGTGGATATTTACATCCAGGATGGCGTACAGGGCAAGGGTGAAGGCGGCGTTGTGCCGGAGCAGTTCTCCCAGGTCAGGGTCCAGTCCGTTGTTCAGGCTGTAGGAATAGTATTCCACATAGGTGGCCCAGCCTTCCGAATAGCTGTTGAAGCTCAGGAGCTTACGCAGGTTGCAGGTGTTATATTTGTTGAAATAGAGGGTTTGGTACATGTGGCCCGGATAACCCTCATGGGCCAGGGTGGAGTACAGGTTTCTGGCGGTGTTGGTGCTTCCGTTGTTGATGTAGATGGAATTGTCCTGGGGGCGGTCAATGGGCACGGTCAGGTAGAAGGCCGGGCTCAGGGTGGCTTCCAGGGCGGCGGGTACATTTTTAATGCTGCATGTGTAATCCCCGATGGCCGGGAAATCCTTTGCGCACTGTTTCCTCAGGTCCTCCAGAATCTGGTTGGGATCGGTGAGGGCAAAGGAGTAGGAGTATAGTTTTTTCGCCAGGGCGGGATTCTCAGTCAGCAGCTCATCCATGGCGGTCAGGTCATCCATCATCTGGCTGCTCATGGCTTTTTTTAAGGCCGGGATATCCTGGTAGGAAGTGCCGGTGTACGCATTCACCAGATACTGGTAATATTTCTGGCCCTGGGGGAAGTAATACAGCCCCTTATCGTTGGTTCCGGTGCCCTTCAGGGGAGTCAGCCCCTCAATCAGCTTCTGGTATGCAGGCACGAAGTGTTCGTCAATGGCAGTATGGTTCCTGGCGATGAAATCCTCCTTTTCCTGCTTTGTCAGTCCCTCCACCTGCTCCAGACGCTCCGCAAATGTTTCTGCCATGAAGCTGTGGTCTGCATCCAGAAGATAGGCGTTGCAGGATTTGAGGATACGGTCGATGACCGTGTCGCACAGCCCCAGTCCGGCATCGGCCTTCTCCTTTTCAAAGGCAATGATGCTGTCATAGTAGGTGTCAATGGAGGATAGCAGGGAAAGATAATCCTCTACGTCCTGCTTATTGTAGAATACATACTCGGACAACAGTATGGGAAGCTGCGCCTGTATGCCCAGGGAGGAGGAAAGAGGCTGGTCGTAGAGCTCCAGTCCTTCGCTTTCCAGCATGGTATTTAAGTAGGATGACAGGATATTGTATGTGAGCAGCTGGTCCTCACGGAGCAGGCGGCTGTCAATCTCATTTAATTGTACCTTCAGGGATTTGGCATCATTAAGAGCCTGTTTACTGTCCTCCAGGGATACGGTCCCCAGGGTTTTATCGTAGTCAGTGATGCCGTAGGCGGCCGGATCGGCCAGGGTGTAGTGAAGCGTGATAAGGGAATTGTCTACTTCGTCCAGGAACAGGTCGTTGGTCAGCTTGTCAAAGGACGCCTGGGCATCAATGGTCTTTTTCTCATATTGTTCATAGGGCTTGGTACTTTCCTGCGCGGCGGATTCCTTTGCCATGGGAGCGGAGGCCTGGGGGCGCGCAGGCGCCACGCAGCCGGCTGTCAGGCAGATAACCAGAAGCAGGGATAAAAGATATTGTAAAAATATGGTTTTTCGTTGTCTCATTCTAAACAAATCCTCCATTGGGGTGTCTGTTCTGTTTTGTATTACGACATTATATAGTATATGAGCGGAAATTACAACTTATGAGCAGTGAAAAAACCGGCAGGGCCTTCCAAAGAGGGAAAAAACAGGGGGCACGTCTTGACGAACATGGGGGAAACGCTTATACTTAAAACTATTAAAATAAGCGGATTGGGTGCTGCGGCCCCAGGAGCATTTTTAAGGACGGCTCTGCCCCGGCCCATTGTTTCCGCTCAGAAAAAGAGGGATTTAATCATATGTGTCAGGATTGTAAAAAACCATATTATATTACCACAGCCATTGCCTATGCTTCCGGCAAGCCGCATATCGGCAATACCTATGAAATCATTCTGGCTGACAGCATAGCCAGATATAAGAGGGAGCAGGGATATGACGTGTTCTTCCAGACAGGTACGGACGAGCATGGACAGAAGATTGAGGAAAAGGCTGAGGCAGCCGGTGTGACCCCCAAGGAATTTGTGGACAAGGCAGCCGCTGAAATTATGCGGATTTGGGATTTGATGAACACTTCCTATGATAAGTTTATCCGCACCACGGATCAGGACCATGAGGCCCAGGTGCAAAAGATTTTCAAGAAGCTCTACGACCAGGGCGATATCTATAAGGGTTATTACGAAGGGCTGTACTGTACTCCCTGCGAGTCCTTTTTCACCGAGTCCCAGCTGGTGGACGGCAAGTGTCCGGACTGCGGATGTGAGGTAAAGCCTGCCAAGGAGGAGGCATATTTCTTCCGCATGAGCAAGTACGCCCCCAGGCTGATTGAGTATATCAATGAGCATCCGGAGTTCATCCAGCCCGTATCCAGGAAAAATGAGATGATGAACAACTTCCTTCTTCCGGGACTTCAGGATCTGTGCGTGTCCAGGACCACCTTCAGCTGGGGCATACCGGTTGATTTTGATCCCAAGCATGTGACCTATGTATGGCTGGATGCCCTGACCAACTATATCACCGGTATCGGATATGATTGCGACGGCAGCAGTACAGACCAGTTTAAGAAGTACTGGCCCGCTGACCTGCATCTGATTGGAAAGGATATCATCCGTTTCCATACCATTTACTGGCCCATCTTCCTGATGGCCCTGGGCGTACCCCTCCCCAAGCAGGTGTTTGGCCATCCATGGCTGCTCCAGGGCGACGGTAAGATGAGCAAGTCCAAGGGCAACGTGCTCTACGCAGATACCCTGGTTGACTTCTTTGGCGTGGACGCGGTGCGTTATTTCGTGCTTCATGAGATGCCGTTTGACAATGACGGCGTCATTTCCTGGGAGCTGATGGTGGAGCGCATGAACTCCGACCTGGCCAATATACTGGGCAATCTGGTAAACCGCACTATCTCCATGAGCAACAAGTATTTTGACGGCGTGGTCAGCGATAAGGGCGCCTGCGGGGAAGTGGACGAGGATCTTAAGAAGGTAGTGCTGGAGGAAGTGAAGAAGGCTGACGCCAAGATGGAGCAGCTGCGTGTGGCAGATGCCATGACGGAAATCTTTAACATCTTCAGAAGATGCAACAAATATATTGATGAGACCACGCCCTGGACCCTGGCCAAGGATGAGAGCCAGAAGGACAGGCTGGCCACTGTGCTCTATAACCTGACAGAGGCCATTGCCATCGGGGCATCCTTACTGTATTCCTTTATGCCGGAGACGTCTGAAAAGATTCTGGCGCAGCTTCATACGGGCAAGCGGGGGCTGTCCCAGATGGATACCTTTGGACTGTACCCAAGGGGACAGAAGGTGACGGATAAGCCGGAGATTCTCTTTGCCCGCATGGACATCAAGGAAGTGCTGGAGAAGGTGGAGGCCATGCATGGGGCAGAGGCCGCCGGGGACCAGAACCAGACAGGCGGTGAGGACGAAACGTCCGGCAGCGCAGAGGACAGCGGCATTGATTTGGAGGCCAAGGCGGAGATTACCTATGATGATTTTGCAAAGCTTCAGTTCCAGGTGGGAGAAATCATCAAGTGCGAGGCGGTTCCAAAGTCCAAGAAGCTCCTTTGCTCCCAAGTAAAGATTGGAAGCCAGGTGCGCCAGATTTTAAGCGGTATTAAGGCTTACTATTCTCCTGAGGAGATGGTGGGCAAGAAGGTCATGGTAGTGACCAACTTAAAGCCGGCCAAGCTGGCAGGCATGGTGTCCGAGGGCATGATTCTCTGCGCCGAGGATGCGGAGGGCAACCTGGCCCTTATGACGCCGGAGAAGAGTATGCCGGCAGGAGCCGAGATCTGCTGACAGGAGCCGGGATCTGCTGACAGGAAAACAGACAGAGCTGCGGATATTGGCCCGGCGGGAGCCGGTTGCCTGCCGCTGGTATGGAAGCAGTGAGACGTTAAAAAAATATGGCAGGAGCGGGCGGTGTGACCTGCTCCTGTTTTTAAATCAAGTGCATTTTGCATGTCCAAGGAGAATTGGAGGGGATTATGAGGATACTGAGCATAACAGCCCAGAAACCCCACAGTACGGGGAGCGGTGTTTACCTTACCGGCCTGGTAAAAGGTTTTGCTGCGCTGGGGCATGAGCAGGCGGTGGTGGCAGGGGTCTATAAGGAGGACGAGATACATTTTCCTGAAGGGACCCGGTTCTATCCGGTATATTACAGGACAGAAAGCCTGCCCTTTCCCATAGCGGGGATGTCGGATGAGATGCCTTACGAGAGCACCATATACAGCCGGATGACAGAGGAAATGGTGGATGCATTTAAACAGGCGTTTCTGGAGAAAACCAGGGAGGCAGTGGAAGACTTCTGGCCGGATTTGATTCTGTGCCACCATCTGTATCTGCTGACAGCCGTGGTGCGGGAGGCGTTCCCCCAATATAAAACAGCGGCCATATGCCACGGCACAGGCCTGCGCCAGATAAAGAAAAACAGCCTTGAACGGGAATATATTCTGGCTCACATAAAGGAGCTTCACAAGGTGTTCTGCCTTCACAGGGAACAAAGGGAAGAAATCAGCCGGATATACGGCGTGCCCGGGGAGCGGCTGGAGGTGATTGGCAGCGGATTTGATGATTCCATTTTCCGTCCCGTACCGGTTCAAAAGGATGATGGGATCAGGCGGCTGATTTACGCCGGAAAGCTGTCTGAGAAAAAGGGTGTCATGAGCCTGCTGCGGAGTCTTGTGTATCTGGGACAGATGCAGAGACAGCATGTGGAGCAGCATGGGGAGCAGGGGCAGGCGGCGGGATATCCCCCGGATCCTGTGAAAATTGAGGTATGGCTGGCCGGAGGGTACGGTAACCAGCAGGAGTATGAAGCCATTAAAAAGCTGGCGGAGCAGTCGCCTTACCCGGTGGAATTCCTTGGTAGGCTGGACCAGTCCCAGCTGGCAAAAAGGATGAATCAGGCGGATGTTTTCGTGCTTCCGTCCTTTTACGAGGGGCTTCCTCTTGTGGTGATAGAGGCCCTGGCCTGCGGGTTACAGGTGGTCTGCACAGACTTGCCGGGAGTCAGGCCATGGCTGGAGGAAAATATTGGAACCTGTCCCGTGAAATTCGTGCCCCTGCCTTCCATTGTCAATGCGGATGAACCGGTTGAACAGGAGCTTCCGGAGTTTGAACGGCGTCTGGCTGAGGCAATAGGGGGAAGCCTGGGGCTGGACCGCAACGGCTTGGAAACGTGCGGCAGCAGGCTGAGTACGAACGGCGGGGAAAATATGACTGCCGCGGGCCTGTCAATGGCATCCCCAGCGCCGGATTTGAGCCGCATATCCTGGGCGGGTATAAGCAAAAAAAATATTAGAATCCTGTAATTTTATATAAATCCCCCAAAATCTGGATGAAAATGGGAGAGCCATACTCTGTATCCTGGAAAAATCGCCCTAAAGTGGGAGAAACTTGCAATTTTCGCCATTTTGGAGTATGATGAAAGGAAATTAAAACATGAGGGGCTATAAAGCCCTAAAGAGGGTACGATATGGGTAGAGGACGCAGCCGCGGGCCATACGGCGGCCGCCGACAGGGGCTTACGGGAAACCAGCTGAAGATTCTGGGAATTGTGGCAATTCTAATCGATAATATCGGCGCTGTGGTGATTCAGGGAGGGATTCTTCATGGAACAGACAGTGCTCTTTATCATGGGGTACTGATGACGCCTTCCGGGCATTACTGGGTGATTGCGGGCCAGGTCTGCCGTTATGCGGGGAGACTGGGATTTCCTATTCTGGCCTATCTCACAGCAGAGGAATTTGTGCGTACCAGGGACCGCCGGTGGTACGCCGTCAGGATGCTCCTGTTTGCCCTGTTATCCGAAGTGCCCTTTGATTTGGCTGTTTACCACACCATGTTTTATCCCCACTATCAGAATATGATGTTTACCCTGTTTGTGGGGGTGATGGTTATGGCTGTCATGGAGTCCACCCGGAATCCGGTTCTTCAGACAGGAGCCCTGGCAGCGGGATGCGCGCTGTCATGGGTGCTGCAGTTTGATTACAATGTGGTGGGAGTCCTGTTCATGGCTGCCATGTACTGGTTCCGGCGCAGTGACACGGCCCAGGTGGTTGCGGGAGTGGGAATCTGCGCAGTGGAAAGCATCAGCTGCTATTGTGTATCAGCCCTGTCCTTTGTGCCTATTGTACTGTATAATGGAAGACGGGGGGCATTTCAGCTAAAATATATGTTCTACGTGTTTTACCCGGTGCATTTTCTGGTGCTGTACGGTGTGGGCACGTGGATTGCAAAAGGAGTTTAAATCATGATATTTGATACACATGCCCATTATGATGATGAGGCATTTGACGAGGACCGGCCGGAACTTCTGGGACGTTTGCAGGAAGCCGGCGTGGGTTTGGTTATGAATGTAGCCGCCAGCCTTGAGAGCTGCCGCAGTACCCTTAAGCTGGCCGAAGCCTATGACTGGATATATGGGGCCATGGGAGTCCATCCCAGTGAGACAGGGGAGCTGGACCAGGAGGGCCTTCAGTGGATTAAGGAACAGTGCAGCCACCCCAGGGTAAAGGCCGTGGGCGAAATCGGCCTGGATTACTACTGGGAGGAGCCGGACCACGATATACAGAAAAAGTGGTTTGAGGCACAGATGGATTTGGCCAGGCAGGTAAAGCTTCCCATAATCATCCACAGCAGGGATGCTGCCAAGGATACCCTGGATATGATGAAGGCGGCTAAGGCCGGGGACATGGGAGGTGTGGTCCACTGCTTTTCCTACACCAGGGAGATGGCCAGGGAGTACCTGGACATGGGATTTTTCCTTGGAATCGGAGGCGTCCTTACCTTCAACAATGCCAGGAAACTGAAGGAAGTGGTGGAATATATACCTCTGGAGTCCATTGTGCTGGAGACGGATTGTCCCTATCTGGCGCCGGTCCCCAACCGGGGAAAGAGAAACTCATCCCTCAATCTTCCCTATGTAGTGGAGGCTGTCAGCCGGCTGAAGGGAGTGGAGCCGGAAACCGTCATAAAGACTGCCTGGGAAAATGGAAAAAAGCTCTACCGGCTGTAGTCTGGCCGGTTATGGGAAACAGAGTTGATAAATAGACAAAAAGCGCTGTAGTGTACGATATACAGCGCTTCTTTTTTGCCTGTTCTTTTGCCCAGGCATTGACTTTTGGACGGGAATCCATTACTCTTAAAAGAGGGCCGAATCCGGTCCGCAGAAAGGAAATTATAATACATGGCGACTTTGGGTAATCCGAAAAATACCATTGAAATCATACAGAAATACCAGTTCGCATTCCAGAAGAAATTTGGTCAGAATTTTCTCATAGATACCCACGTGCTGGACAAAATCATAAGTGCCGCAGGGATTACGGGGGATGACTGCGTGCTGGAAATAGGACCGGGCATCGGCACCATGACCCAGTATCTGGCGGAACATGCCGGAAAAGTGGTTGCGGTGGAGATTGACACCAATCTTCTCCCCATTCTGGACGAAACGTTAAAGGGCTATTCCAATGTGACGGTTATCAACAGCGATATCCTGAAATTAGACATGAATAAGCTGGTGGACGAGTATAATGATGGAAGGCCCATCAAGGTGGTGGCAAACCTCCCATATTACATCACTACTCCCATTATCATGGGATTGTTTGAGAGCAATGTGCCCATTGATAATATCACTGTCATGGTGCAGAAGGAAGTGGCGGACCGGATGCAGGTGGGGCCCGGCTCCAAGGACTACGGCGCCTTGTCCCTGGCAGTGCAGTACTACGCAAAGCCTTATATTGTGGCAAATGTGCCGCCAAACTGCTTTATTCCCCGCCCTAATGTGGGCTCCGCCGTCATCCGCCTCACAAGGTATCAGGAGCCGCCGGTGCAGGTGGACGAGCCAGGTGTCATGTTCCGTCTTATAAGGGCCTCTTTTAATCAGCGCAGAAAGACGCTGCAGAACGGGTTAAATAATTCGCCGGAGGTACCGTATACAAAGGAGCAGATTGCGGCTGCCATTGAGAGCCTGGGAGTTCCCGCTTCTGTCAGGGGGGAGGCACTGACCCTGGAGCAGTTTGCCAGCCTGGCTAATTACTTTACTAGGACAGCGGGAAAGGAAGCCTGTGGTTCATAATGTGACGCCGGGAATACAAAAACGGGGGCGCGGTGTATTTCACACGGATAAAGGGGAATAATCCTGGAAGGACAATTATCTGAATTATCAGAGAAATTATATATAAAACAGAAAGGAAGGTAAGTCGATGAACAAGAAAGTGGGTAAAATCCTGACAGCTGCGGCAGCAGGAGCAGTTGTGGGCGTGGCGGTGAAGAAGCTGCAGGACGGCCGGAAGGAAAAGGAAGATGAGAGGATTGCCGCCATTGAGGAAGCGGTGATGAATAACCGGGATTACGGTGACAGGAAAGCTTATCTGGTAGGCGGAGGCCTGGCCACCCTGGCTGCGGCCGCGTATCTGATCCGGGACTGCAAGTTCCCTGCCAACCAGATAACGGTTTACGAGGGCATGCACATACTTGGGGGAAGCAATGACGGTATCGGTACGCCGGAGCAGGGATTTGTATGCCGCGGCGGTCGTATGCTCAATGAGGAGACCTATGAGAACTTCTGGGAGCTCTTTGGTTCCATTCCATCCCTGCGCCAGCCCGGACACAGCGTTACGGAAGAGATACTGGAATTTGACCATGCCCATCCCACCTGCGCCAAAGCAAGGCTGGTGGACAAGGACGGCAACATTCTGGATGTGAAATCCATGGGATTTAACCAGGCTGACCGCATGGCACTTCTGAAGCTGCTGATGACGGACGAGAAAAAGCTGGACAACCTGACCATTCAGGACTGGTTTAAGGAAACACCCCATATATTCGAGACCAATTTCTGGTATATGTGGCAGACCACCTTTGCATTCCAGAAGTACAGCAGCCTGTTTGAATTCGGACGGTATATGAACCGCATGATTTTTGAGTTTAGCCGTATTGAAACGCTGGAGGGAGTTACCAGAACTCCGTTAAACCAGTATGACAGCGTGATCCGTCCTCTGGAGACTTACCTGAGGAAGGCCGGCGTCAACTTCCAGGAAAATTGTGAAGTGACGGATATAGATTTTACGGACGGCCCCGGAATTACGGCTAAGACCCTGTACCTGAAGAAGAAAGTGGAGAGCGCGGATGACTCAGGCGAGGAAGAAGGCGCTCCGGCCGAAGCTTCCTATGTGACGGAGGAAGTTCAGTTAAACAAGAGTGATATCTGCATCATGACCAACGCGTGCATGACCGACAGCGCTACCCTGGGAAGCCTTTACAAGCCCGCGCCTGCTCCTGAGAAGAAGCCAATCAGCGGCAAACTTTGGGCAAAGGTGGCCGCTAAGAAGCCGGGACTGGGTAATCCGGAGCCGTTTTTTACCAAGCCTGAGGAGACGAACTGGCTCAGCTTTACTGTTACCTGCAAAGGCGATGATATCTTAAAGACCATTGAGAATTTTACCGGCAATGTACCAGGGAGCGGCGCCCTTATGACCTTTAAGGATTCCAGCTGGCTTATGAGCAGCGTGGTTGCGGCGCAGCCTCATTTCGTGAACCAGCCCGCCGACCAGACCATTTTCTGGGGGTATGGACTGCACACAGAGGCCATAGGCGATTATGTGAAGAAGCCTATGAAGGATTGTACCGGACAGGAGCTGTTAAATGAATATCTCCATCATCTGCATATTCCGGAGGACAGGATTGCGGAGCTGATGAAGACGGTCATCAATGTGATTCCCTGCTATATGCCTTATGTGGACGCGCAGTTTGAGCCGCGCAAGATGAGCGACAGGCCGCCGGTGATTCCCGCAGGTTCCACCAACTTTGCCATGGTGAGCCAGTTTGTGGAGATTCCGGAGGACATGGTATTTACCGAGGAATATTCCGTTCGGGCAGCGCGCATTGCGGTGTACGGCCTTTTGGATGTAAAGAAAAAGATTTGCCCGGTGACACCTTACAACAGGCAGCTTAAGATTCTTCTGAAGGCGCTTAAGAAATCATATCTGTAGTGGGGGATAACCATCATATGATTCAATATTGGGCCGGTTTTTGCCGGCCCCCACTTTTGGAGTACATGCAGGATAGGAGACAATACCAATGATATTTATAGGAGGAATCAGCCAGGGACAGAAAATACTGGATTATGTGAAAACGGTCATATGTGACCGGTGCGGCGGATACGGCCGCTACCAGGTATACATGACCTATATGTATTTCAGCTTTTTCTTCATCCCTCTGTTTAAGTGGAACAGGAGGTTCTACGTAAAGATGTCCTGCTGTGAGGCTGTCTATGAGCTGGACCCGGAGGTGGGAAAGGCGCTGCTTCACGGCCAGCAGGTGGATATAAAAAGTTCTGACCTGACGCTGGTTCAGGAGGGGCACCGCAGGGGATATTACGACAGCGGAACCTATAAAACCTGGAAAAAATGCGGCAATTGCGGATATGAGACAGAAGAAGATTTTGAGTACTGTCCTAAATGCGGCAGGAGACTGTGACGGACGGCTGCGGGCAGGCAGCGGGTGGAGAGAAAGCGGTATACCGTACTGATATGCTCTGCTGAAATTTTTTTAAATTCAACCTAGCCATTGAACTTCTGGTATAGTATAATGAAACTAGCCTTTACAGGCATCTGATATTTGGAGAGGTGTTGGATGCTGCAATGGTTAGCAGCCATTGCATAAGAGAAAGGATGGGAAAATGACAGAAAATCAGAAGATGGATTTGATCCTTCAGAAGTTAGGAGGGATCGAGGGAGGCCTTGCCTCGGTAGGAGAAGATGTGCGGACGCTGCAAGGAGACGTGCGGATGCTCAAAGGAGACGTACAGACGCTCAAAGGAGACGTACAGACGCTCAAAGAGGACGTGCAGTCACTCAAAGAAAGGGTAACAAACATAGAAATCACCCTGGAAAATGAGACAAACAGGAATATCCAGTTGATTGCGGAGGGGCATTTAAACCTGGACCGTAAACTGGATGAAGCTTTAAAGGAATTACATCCTAACACCATGTATCATTTAAAGGTGAATCACCTGGACGGCGAGGTCACCAAGATGAAGCGTATTTTGAATATGGCATAAAACAGATACCAGGATTGTATGCCGTAGTTCAAACTTCACGGTTCAAATTACATAACAATTTCAGCAAACAACAGAGGATTTTGCAAGGCAGGAAACAACTGCATTGCAGAATCCTTTTTTTCATATGCAGCCTTCCATACAAGCCATATTGATTGCCGCATACGGGAATAACCAGGAAACGTTACCTGTTTTTACCTCCATTTTACGCGAACCTGCTTTTGGATTTTACCTGAATAATTTAGAATCTATAGGTAGATTTGCAAGAGAGAAAGGAACGGAAATGGCGGATATTTCACTGGTAAATGTATGTAAAACCTATAAAGGCGGGCAGAATGCAGTCAGGGATTTTAATTTGGATATCAAGGACCGGGAGCTGATTATTTTTGTGGGGCCGTCGGGCTGCGGAAAATCCACTACGCTGAGAATGATTGCGGGACTTGAGGATATTTCCTCAGGGGAATTATGGATGGATGACTGCCTGATGAACATGGTCGAGCCTAAAAACAGGAATCTGTCCATGGTATTTCAGAATTATGCCTTATATCCCCACATGACAGTGTATGAGAACATGGCCTTTGGACTCAGGGTTCGCAGGATTCCGTCCGGGGAGATCGATGCCAGGGTGAGGGAGGCTGCCCGAATCCTGGAAATCAGCCATCTGCTGGACCGCAGGCCGGCTGCGTTGTCAGGAGGACAGAAGCAGAGGGTGGCAATCGGAAGCGTTATTGTGAGAGAGCCAAAGGCCTATCTCATGGACGAACCACTGTCCAACCTGGATGCCAAGCTGAGAGCCCAGATGAGAGTGGAAATCGCAAAGCTTCACAAACAGCTCAACGCCACCATCATATATGTGACCCATGACCAGGTGGAGGCCATGACCCTGGGTACCCGTATTGTTGTGATGAACCAGGGAATGATACAGCAGGTGGCGCCTCCCGCAGAGCTTTACCGGAATCCTGTAAATAAATTCGTGGCGGGATTCATTGGTTCCCCCACCATGAACTTTCTGGATGTGGATGTGCTGGAAGAGGATGGAACGGTCTGGCTTCAGGGACAGGGGTGGAGGCTTCCTCTGGAAGGATATCAGGCCAAGAAACTGAAAGACAAAGGGTACAGGGGAAAACGGGTAACCCTGGGAATCCGGCCCGAGGACCTTCACCAGGAAGAATGCAGCGGGAAAAACGGTTCCAGCGGTTTGAACGGAAATGGCAGCGGGTGGATTGGAGCTTACATAAGTGTCAGGGAAATGCTGGGAAGCGAGGTGCTTCTTCACGGGAATACAGGGGAAACAGGACAGCTGTCTGCCAGAATGCCGGCGTCCTGCCCGGTGAAGCCAGGAGAATTTCTCCGTCTTTACGTGGATATGCCTCAGATTAAGCTTTTTGACATACAGACAGAAGAAAATATTTTATTTGATTAGGAGACAGTGATGAAATCAGATTCATTATTAAAAAAGGCAGGGCCTTATGGGTATATTTTACCGGCTCTCATGGTGTTTGCCGTATTTCTGTTTTACCCGTTTTTCAAGACCATTTACCTGAGCCTTTATAAGACAAATAAAATGGGGCAGGCCAAGCTGTTTGTGGGACTGGGCAACTATGTGGAGCTGTTTAAGTCAGGTTCATTTTATAACAGTCTGGCAGTGACCTTCCTGCTCGTGGCAATCGTGGTGGTGGGAAGCATGGCCCTGGGACTCCTGGCAGCAGTACTGTGCAACAAGGCATTTCCGGGAATCCGCATATTCAGCACGGCATATGCGCTGCCCATGGCCATCGCGTCCAGCTCAGCGGCCATGATATTTAAAATCATGCTTCATCCTTCCATCGGCATAGTGAACAAGCTGCTGGGACTCAATATCAACTGGATCAATGATCCCAAATACGCCCTTGGATGTGTGGCTCTGCTGACAGCCTGGCTTAACAGTGGAATCAACTTCCTGTATTTCAGCGCCGGACTCAGCAATATTGATGAGACCATCTACGAGAGGGCATCCGTGGATGGGGCTAACGGGATTCAGAAATCTTTCCGGCTGACGCTGCCGGGCCTCAGCCCAATCATGTTTTATACCATCGTAGTGAATATCATACAGGCATTCCAGTCCTTTGGCCAGGTGAAGATACTGACCC
>JAJQEA010000362.1 GCA_021201905.1 Clostridia bacterium | reverse complement strand
CAGTACCACAAGGCAAAAAAACAGTTAATTGAAATAAGGAATACCGGTAATGACAGAGGACAGCCGGATTCTCCGTGAAAGGAATGTGAAAGGCATGAGATTAGCTAAGATAATAGGTACGGTTGTGGCTACCAGAAAAGACAACTCCCTGGTGGGCTACAAACTAATGATTATCAGAAGGATTGATGGACATGGTAATTTCATTGATTCAGAGGAAGTGGCTGTGGATTATGTAGGGGCCGGAATTGGTGAAACAGTCCTGATCGGTTCGGGCTCTTCTGTACGTGTGGACCAGTCCAAGCGGGAGGCTGTCATTGATATGGCGATTATCGGAATCGTAGATACAATGGATATATAGTGTAATCACTTGTAAGGAAAGGAGGTAATGAATGACATGAAAAGCAGTATTTACTCCAGTGTGACCGATGCAGTGGCAGCCGCAAAGGGAGCCTATGGCAGATATACAAAGCTGACCCTGAATGAACGGCAGGAAATCCTGGAAGGAGTGAAAAAAGCGCTTCGTCCTATTGCAAATGAACTGGCCGCCATGACAGTTTCGGAAACCGGTATGGGAATTATCCAGGATAAGGCACAGAAAATAAAGCTTGCCATTGAGAAAACGCCCGGCGTGGAGGACCTGATTACAGAAGTCAATACAGGCGACCATGGAATGACGCTCTATGAACTTTCTTCTTTTGGTATTGTATGTGCGGTACAGCCATGCACCAACCCCTGCGCGACACTTATCAGCAACACCATCGGTATGCTGGCTGCGGGGAATGCAATCATCCATTGCCCACATCCGAGAGCAGTTAAGGTTTCACAGTTCCTGACCACGATTATCAGCGAGACAATCCGCAATATCAGCGGCATTGACAATCTGGTAGTCACCCTTCACGAAAGCCTGATGGGATTTACCACAGAGGTCATGAGCCATCCTGATGTTGACTTGGTTGTCTGCACCGGGGGCAGCGGTTCCCTGCGCCAGGCCATGACGTCCGGTAAAAAGGTAATTGGAGCCGGGCCTGCCAATCCTGTCACCATAGTGGATGCCACAGCCAATCTGGAAAAGGCGGCAAGGGATATAGTGAAAGGCGCTTCGTTTGACAACAATCTGATGTGTACATCAGAGAAATGTATGGTTGTGGAGGAGAGTGTGTCGGACCGTTTTATATACGAACTTCTGAAAAACGGAGTGTATTATGTCAGGAATGAGGCGGAAATCTGGAAGCTTCTGGATGCAGCGGTCACAGAGGATTTTGTGATTAATAAAAAACTGGAAGGCCGGAGCGCCAATGAGATTCTTGAATATGCCGGCATTCCCGCCAGCGGAACCATGAAACTGATTGTGGCAGAGACAGGGCGGATGCATCCCTTTGTTACTACGGAACTTATGATGCCTCTTGTGCCATTGGTAAAGGCGGCTGATTTTGACCAGGCGTTGGAAATCGCTTTGGAAGTGGAGCAGGGATATAAACACACGGCAACCATTCATTCAGAGTCCATCGAGCATCTGAACCGGGCCGCCAGGGAATTGCAGACCTCAGTGTTTGTTAAAAACGGTCCGTCCTTTATGGGAATCGGCTTTGATAAAGAAGGCCATACCAGCTTTACAATCGCAACCACCACAGGAGAGGGAACTACCACGGCAAGGCATTTTGCCCGAAGAAGAAGATGCACGTTGACAAGTGGATTTTCGATTCGCTGATTGTAATTAGGAAAGCAGGTTGATGGAATGATGGAAGGACGGGATGACAGATTTTATTACGTAACTTCGGAATCTGTAACCGAAGGCCATCCTGATAAGGTGTGCGACCAGATTGCAGACGGCATTCTGGATGCATATTTGGAACAGGATTCCAAATCCAGGGTGGCAATAGAGGCCATGGCGTCTGCCAACACCCTGATGCTGGCAGGCGAGGTCACATCTAAGGGCCATGTGGATGCAGCGGCAAAGGCCAGGGAGATTATCAGGAAAATAGGCTACACGGAACATGGAAAAGGATTTGACGCTGATACATGTATGATATTTACCAATATCCATAATCAGTCACCTGATATTTCCATGGGTGTCGCCAGAAGCAGCGAAACCGGGAAGGAGGTTCTGGGCGGAGGAGACCAGGGAATCATGTATGGCTATGCTGTCAATGAGACAGAAAGCCTGATGCCGCTGTCCTGCCATCTGGCCAGCTGCCTGGCCAGGCGGCTGGCCTATGTGAGGAAGGTTCTGAAAACGGATTTTTTATATCCTGACGGCAAAACCCAGATTACCATGAAGTACGACGGGGCAGGGAAGCCGGTGAGTGTTCACAGCGTTGTTGTGTCCGCACAGCACGCAGAGGCGGTTTCCCATGAGCTGCTGGACGCGTTCATACGATGTACGGTCATAGAGCCGGTAATTGATTCCCGCTGGATTACACCGGAAACCAGGATTCATGTGAATCCCACAGGGCGCTTTGTCATAGGAGGGCCAGCCGGGGATACGGGCGTTACCGGAAGAAAAATCATGGTAGATACCTATGGTACGGTTGGCAAACATGGAGGCGGAGCTTTCTCGGGCAAGGACCCCACAAAGGTAGACCGCTCGGCTGCCTATATGGCCCGGTATGTGGCTAAGAATATTGTGGCAGCTGAGTTGACAGACCGGTGCGAGGTTGCGCTGGCATATGTAATCGGAGGCATTGAACCGGAGGCCATAACCATTAATACCTTTGGAACGGGCAGAATTGCGGACAGCCACATCGAGGAACTGGTCAAATCTGTATTTTCATTTGGGGTGGCTGATTACATAGAGGAACTGAATCTTCGGACCCCCCAGTATTTAAAGACAGCAGCATACGGGCATTTCGGAAGGGATGACCAGGGTTTCAGGTGGGAAGAAACCGACAAGGCCTGGCTGCTGAAACAGTTGGCTTTTTAGGAAGTTTTAAAATAAATAAAACATAACATTCAGGAGGAAAATAATATGTCAAATGAAGTATTAGGAATGGTTGAGACAAAAGGTCTGGTAGGAGCAATTGAGGCGGCGGATGCAATGACAAAGGCAGCAAATGTGGCTCTTATCGGTTATGAGAAGATCGGTTCCGGGCTGGTAACGGTTATGGTCCGCGGGGATGTGGGCGCTGTGAAGGCATCTGTTGATGCAGGCGCTGCCGCTGCCGCAAACGTGGACCAGGTGGTATCCCAGCATGTAATTCCAAGACCACATACGGATGTAGAGAAAATTTTACCCAAATCATTATAATATGCCAGTAAGTGTATACCGGCTTTGGGGGCCGGTATACAAACTTCCGGAAGGGGTTGAACATGATGGTAAATGAAGAACTGCTGAAACTGATTACCGAACGGGTAATAGATAAGATTACAACATATAATGCGTTTAAAATCCCTGTAGGAGTTTCCAACCGGCACGTTCATGTGACTTCGGAAGACTTGGAAACCTTGTTTGGAAAAGGATATCAGCTCACCAAAAAAAGCGATTTAAAGCAGCCGGGGCAATATGCCTGCAATGAGTCTGTGACAATCCGCGGACCAAAAGGCGAGTTTGAACGGGTGCGCATACTGGGGCCGGTCAGAAAGCAAAGTCAGATAGAGATATCCAAAACAGACAGTTTCCGCCTGGGGGTCAAAGCTCCCATCAGGGAGTCAGGGGATTTGACAGGAACACCCGGACTGGAATTGGTGGGTCCAAAGGGTACGGTCCAACTGTCCCGGGGAGCCATTGTAGCGCTTCGTCATATCCATATGACGCCGCAGCAGGCGGAGGCCATGGGGGTATGGGATAAGGATATCGTGGAGGTGGAAACATTCGGTGAAAGACACGGAGTGTTTGGCGATGTATTAATCCGGGTGTCGGAACAATTTGAACTGGAGATGCACGTGGATGTGGACGAAGCCAATGCATGTGCGCTTAAGAACAATGATTATGTCATAATCCGGCGATGAATAAAGCTTAGAAAAGAGGGGTTATATGCTCATAACCAAAGAAGTGCTGTCTGAATTTTCAGAGCTGATAAGGGAGAACAAATGCAATCCCTTTTCAGGGATGTTAAAGACAGGTGTGGATTTGGGAACTGCCAACATAGTAATCGCCGTCACGGATGAGAATAACCATCCCGTTGCAGGTGCCACCGCTGTTTCCAAAGTAGTAAAGGACGGCATTGTGGTGGATTTTGTGGGCACAATGCAGACCGTACGCCGCCTGAAGGCCCAGCTGGAGGAATTACTGGGAGTACCCCTGGAAACAGCGGCCACCGCGGTTCCACCGGGAATCATCGAGGGAAACGTAAGGTGTATTGCTAATGTGGTGGAGGGGGCCGGATTTGAAGTGATTCATGTGATGGATGAACCCACTGCGGCGGCCTCGGTGCTGGGAATCAGGGACGGAGCAGTTGTGGATGTGGGAGGCGGAACCACCGGAATCAGCATACTGAAAGACGGAAAGGTGATTTTCACCGCGGATGAGCCTACTGGCGGAACCCATATGACTCTGGTCCTTGCGGGATATTATGGAATCTCAATTGAGGAAGCAGAAAAACTGAAAACAGACAAGGATAAAGAAAGGGACGTCTTTCCAATCATAAAACCAGTGGTTGAAAAGATGGCGTCTATTGTCAAAGGATTCCTTTCCGGGTATGAGGTGGACTGTGTTTATGTAGTAGGCGGAGCCAGCTGCTTCAGCGAGTTTGAACATACATTTGAGAAGGCATTGGGCATCACAACAGTTAAGACCAATGATGCGCTTTTGGTTACTCCGCTGGGCATTGCATGGAATGCCTTTGCTGGCCCCGCATAAATGAAGGAAGGTGTGATACGCTTGGATATGGATATAAAAGTAATTGAACAGATGGTAGAACAGGCTTTAAAGGAGATAAAAGCAGAACAGCCCCAGAAGTTTACATTGCCAAAGGCAGAGCTGTATGGCGTATTTAAAACAATGGATGAGGCGATTCGGGCTTCAGAAGAAGCCCAGAAAAAGCTGCTGTTCTCTAAAATTTCAGACAGGCAGAAGTATGTGGATGTGATCCGCCGGATGATTCTTAAAAGGGAAAATCTGGAGATGATATCCAGGCTGTCGGTGGAAGAGACGGAGATTGGCGACTATGAACATAAATTGATTAAAAACCGGCTGGCGGCTGAGAAAACTCCAGGTACGGAGGATTTGCTGACAGAGGCCATGACCGGTGACAACGGACTGACCCTGGTGGAATATTGTCCCTTTGGCGTCATTGGCGCCATTACGCCAACCACTAATCCCACCGAGACAATCATCAACAATTCCATTTCCATGATTGCCGGAGGGAATACAGTTGTGTTCAGTCCTCATCCCAGGGCCAAAAAGGTTTCACAGATGACGGTAAAGCTGTTGAACAAAGCACTGACAGAGATTGGCGCCCCTGAGAATCTGATTACCATGGTGGAAGAGCCGTCCATAGAAAATACCAACAAAATGATTGAGAATCCAAGTGTCCGCCTGCTGGTGGCCACCGGAGGCCCCTCTATAGTCAAGAAAGTTCTGTCATCCGGAAAAAAGGCAATCGGCGCAGGGGCAGGCAATCCTCCGGTTGTGGTTGACGAGACAGCTGATATTGTAAAGGCCGCAAAAGATATTGTGGATGGATGCAGTTTTGATAATAACGTTCCATGTATCGCAGAAAAGGAAGTCTTTGCCGTGGATTCAATCTGTGATTACCTGATTCACAACATGAAGGAAAACGGTGCGTATCAAATTACGGACCCTGCCTTGCTGGAGCAGCTGGTAACGCTTGTAACCAATGAAAAAGGAGGTCCCAAGACATCCTTTGTGGGAAAAAGCGCCCGTTATATCCTGGATAAGCTGGGTATCGCCGCAGACGCCAGCGTCAGGGTCATCATCATGGAAGTTCCAAAGGAACATCTGCTTGTTCAGGAGGAAATGATGATGCCCATTCTTCCGGTGGTGCGGGTTTGTGATGTGGATACGGCAATTGAATATGCCCACCAGGCAGAGCACGGGAACCGTCACACAGCCATGATGCACTCCAGGAATGTTGAAAAGCTAAGCAAGATGGCTAAAATGATGGAGACCACTATCTTTGTTAAAAATGCTCCGTCCTATGCCGGTATCGGAGTGGGGGAGAGGGGTATACCACCTTTACCATTGCCGGACCTACCGGGGAGGGACTTACATCACCCAGATCATTTTGCAGGAAGCGCAAATGTGTTATGACTGATGCCTTTAGTATCCGTTAATCCCTGTACGCGGCCGTATACGGACTGAATGTGAAGGAGAAGTGCAAATGTCTAATGTATATATAAAAACGAAGATACGCAGCGGAAGCTACGCAATGGAATATCTGCGGAAAATCCGAAAAAAGAGGGTCCTGGTGGTCTGTGATACGTTTCTTGCAGAGAGCGGGGCAATCAGCTACATATTGGATGCGCTGGATTCCAGCAATTCCGTGGATATTTTTGACCAGGCCATACCGGATCCCACCATCGAGGTGGTGGGAAAGGGGCTTGGTGTAATCTGTAAGTCCCGTCCTGAGATTGTCATTGGTTTTGGAGGCGGCTCTGCCATTGATACGGCCAAGGGAATGATTTACTTTGCCGGAGTGAGGAATCTGGTTCCGAAGCCTAAATTCATCACCATACCCACAACCAGCGGAACCGGTTCAGAGGTCACCTCGGCCGCTGTCATAACGGATTCCGAGAGTAAGAGCAAGCATCTGATATCATCGGATGATATCCTGGCAGACGTGGCAATCCTTGACCCCAGGCTTACATTGTCTGTACCGCCTTCCATTACGGCCAATACGGGGATGGATGTGATGACACATGCCCTGGAGGCCTATGTTGCAAACGGGAGCAATGTATTCTCGGATGCGCTGTCGGAAAAGGCAATTGAATTATTGACCAAGGCGCTTTTACAATGCTACAGGGATGGAAAGAATTTAGAGGCCAGAACCCTGATGCATGAGGCGTCCACCCTGGCGGGAATGGCTTTTAATACGGCAGGCCTGGGATTGAACCACAGCATCGCCCATCAGCTGGGAGGCACGTTCCACATCCCCCATGGATTGGCCAATGCCATACTGTTAAATAAGGTCATTGATTATAACAGTGTAAACCATGATATCATGAACAAATATGCAAGTCTTGCGTACAAGGTCCAGTTGGTTGACATGAATGAATCACCGGAAATGGCTGTCAGCACCTTAAAGGAGCTGATTCATACCCTGATGCGGTGCATGGAGATGCCTTCCTCGATCAGGGAACTGGGAATCAGCAGAGAAGCATATGAAAATCAGCTGCAGAACATGACGGATAACGCCCTGATGGATAACTGCCTTGCAGGCAATCCAAGGGAGGCAGGAACAGAGGCTATTAAGAAAATATTATTAAGTATCTATTGATTAACAGGGAAGAGGCCGTTGTACCCTCTGGCCCCTGGCCGGAATAGGATTGTTTAAATGGTGAAAAGATGCTAAAATAACAATTACAGGCATAAAGAGAGGGATTAATCAGATGGCAGAATATCATAAGATGATGCATATGGAAGAGATAGAACCAGATGCATTGGATGAATATCTCAGCATCAATGAAGAAAACAGCATTAATCAGCTGGATATCATCCACCTGTTCGGAAAAGAGAAGCTGGAGACAATACAGGAGAGCCTTTCCAAGGCAACCGGGCTGGCTTTCATCACAGTTGATTTCAAAGGGGATCCCATTACATCGGCAACCTCCTTTTCCCGCTATTGTGAAAAGGTCCGAAACAACCCGGAGGCAATGGAACGATGCAAATCTTCGGATGCCTTCGGTTCCATCCAGGCAGCGGTTACACAAAAGACAAACGTATACTTTTGTCCCTGTGGGCTTTTGGAGGTGGCCATTCCGATTATTGTCCAGGGCCATTATCTGGGAGGTTTTATCGGGGGCCAGATTCAATGCAATGATGCCCCGGAATCCGTCAGCAGGCTGTCGTCAGTCATGCACGCTGCCAGGGCGGATGAGGCGGTGGCGGAATACAGACCGCTGCCGGAGGAGATTCCCTTTTATTCATATGAAAAATTTCTGGATATAGCGAATCTGGTTTTCCTGGTAATTAACCAGCTAAGTGAGAACGAGGTCAGCCAGCACCTTCAGGAAGATATTTTGAAGAAACGGATGAAAAAGCTGCAGGTATTGAACCACAGCTATGCCAAGGAAATCACTCAAATCAACCGGCGGATTATGGAACTGGAGATGCAGAGCAATCACTACGAGCTTCTGGATATGCTGACATCACTGCTAAACCTGACCATCATAGAAGAAGCCGACAGGACAAATGAACTGCTGAGCTCCTATATTGATTATATAAAATATAAATATACGGAAAAGAGTACCTTTGTTCATATTTCCGGAGAGCTGGAGCACGCGGAGCAGTATCTGTTATTCCAGAAAAAGAAAACAGGGGACCGGCTGGAGTATTCCATCCAGGTGCCGAAGGAACTGCATATGCAGAAGATGCCCTCTGATATTTTAATGCCGTTCATACAAAACGCCTTTTATAACGGCATTATGCTTAAGAAAGAGGGCGGGGAAATTACAGTGACAGGCTATATGCGCAACGGAAATGTGATTCTGGAGATAAATGACACTGGTCCGGGACTTACGGAAGATGAGCTGGATATTAAGTATGAAGCCTATAAGGACAAGCATGAAGGATATTATATAAAAATGGGCATGGAGTACGCAAAGGAGAAGATGAAGAGACTGTTTGGAAAGGAGTACAGTATAATTACGGAGAATTACAGAAACAAAGGATCGAAAAGCATCTTACTGTGGCCGGAGCATTATGAAGAAAGGACTGAGTAGTCATGTACAGGGTTTTGATAGCAGATGATGATATACTGATGCGCGAAGCGTTGAATGTGATGATTGCAAAGGACGGTGCTTTCAAGGTGGTCTCCATGGCAGGCACCGGTGAGAGTGCGGTCCGGATCTGTAAAGAGGATGTGATTGACATTGTATTCATGGATATGCAGATGCCGGGAATCACCGGTCTAGAAGCCAGCAGGATTATTCATCAGTCCAATCCGGAGATTAGTATATACATCCTATCTGCCCATGCTGCCAATGTTCTGATACGAAGTGCAGCCCAAAGCCAGGTAAAGGACGTTCTGGAAAAACCGATTACATACAGCTGTCTGAAAAAAATCCTGGAAAATTACAAAACAGAACATGAGGATTCCATACAGAACCAGCTGGAAACCCTTGCCTCCTATCTTCGGAATAAAGATTTCGGGGATTTTTATGGTGGAATTGCCGGTGTAATTGATGAAATTTACGCAATTGGCGGTGAGGATTCCGTCCGGCTGATCAAGCTTTTTACCTATTTGGGGCAGAATCTGCTGGACACCAGGAGTGTGTATGGAGACAGCGGAAACATATCAGAACTGTTCCCAATTAATGAAGTACTGATTCCGGACAGAAAAACATCAGAACTCTGGCTCTTCGGGGTCATGGATTATCTGTTCCGGCAGAACAGTATAGGCCGTTATCCGCTGCTGGAGAATATTTTTATTTATATAGAGAAACATATAAAGGAAGATATCACGCTCAACAGTATTATTGAGAACTGTGCAATCAGTCAGGGATACCTGAGCCGTATATTCAGGGAGCAGTTTAAGGTCAGTGTTACGGAGTATCTTCATATAAGAAAACTGCATCTGGCTAAGGGCTATTTTTACTTTACGGAGGACAGTATTGCGGAGGTTGCATTTCGTTTGGGCTACAATGAAAGCAGTTATTTCAGCAAGGTTTTCAAAAAGTTTGAAAATATGACGGTAAAGCAGTATAAGAACAAAATTCGGCAGGACGCTTCTGGAAAAAAAAACGGAAATATAGTTGACAAAATGTGCAATGGTATGTATAATGTAAGAGATGCGTATTAGGAGGTTAATATGCTAATTAACTTATCTGAGCTGTTTCCCGTTGAGGGAAAGTCCAAAACATATACGCCTGAGCTTGAGATGACCCAGTTCAGGATGGCCGACACTGTATACGACATTGCAGAAAAGGGACCGTTGTCATTTGTGATAACAAATAAGGGAAATAAGAAGCTGACCATAGCGGGAACCGCTGATTTGGTTCTGATTATGCCATGCGCCAGATGCCTTGACCCTGTGAGAGTTCCTTTCCATCTGGAAATTGACCAGGAGTTGGACATGAACCAGAGCGATGAAGAACGAGTTGAGGATTTGGACGAGCAGCCCTACGTAAATGGTTATAAACTGGATATCGACCAGCTGGTTGGTAATGAGTTAACCTTGAACCTGCCTATGGCGGTTCTCTGCAGTGATGACTGTAAGGGAATCTGTGATAGATGTGGCACAAATCTCAACCATGAGACTTGTGACTGCGATAATAGGCCACTTGACCCAAGGATGTCAGTTATCCAGGATATTTTTAAACAGTCGAAGGAGGTGTAAACCATGTCTATCTGTCCAAAGAATAAATCTTCTAAAGCTAGAAGAGACAGCCGTAGAGCAAACTGGAAGATGAGCGCTCCAAATCTGGTAAAGTGCAGCAAGTGCGGTGCCCTGATGATGCCTCATAGAGTTTGCAAGGCTTGCGGTTCTTATAACAAGAGAGAAATCGTAAGCGTTGACTAATGTCGGTAAGTACCACAAAACGGCTTTGGAGGCCGCATAAAATCAAGGTTCTTCATTTTTTGAGGAGCCTTATTTTTTTTGCCTTTTTTTTCGTCTTTTGGCGAAAAGGCGAAAATTTTGCGATGCCGTTTTGTTCTATGATAAAATGAAATATGTACTCATGAGGAGGAACAGCATGAATCAGTCAGATATTGTACGCGCTATGGTTACCAGTGAATATACGATATTAAAAAATGGCGGAGAACAGGTTAAAGACCTGGAATATGGAATGGACAAATTGCTTTGAATGAAAGTGTTTGGGGAAAAATTTAAAAATTGAATGTTTAAGAGATTGCAGTATTGTGGAGTATGAAGAAATGAAAGATATGATATATAGGATTGGAGCGGTGTTAATGCCCGGTATATGTTAAATATACACAATGGTCTTTGCATATTTCATATAGATATACTATAATGGGAATAAAAGTGACCGTAGCTGGTCTGCCGTATTGGTAAGAAGGGAGTACTGGAACATGCGTAAAAAGAATCTGCCGATTGGATATGATAACTTCAGGGAAGTAATAGAGGGCGGTTTTTATTATGTAGATAAGACCTTATTCATCAAAACATTACTGGATCGGAAGGGCAAGGCGAATCTGTTTACCAGGCCCAGGCGTTTTGGAAAAAGTCTTAATTTAAGTATGCTTCAGTATTTTTTTGAAGATACCGGTGATGAAGAAACAAATGGCAGGAACAGAAGCCTCTTCTCAGGGCTGAAAATTATGGGAGCGGGGGAAGAATATCTGTCTGAGATGACTGGCTATCCGGTCATCAGCTTTAACCTGAAAGGGGCGAAGCAGCCCGATTTCCATTTGGCGATGGTGAGCATCAAGCGTCAGATTGCAAATGAATACCGCCGGCATGAGGCGATAGCTGGAAAGCTGGGAAGCCGGAAAGAACGATTTATGAAGATTATGTTAGAGCAGGGAGATGACGGAGATTATATTGATTCCCTTGCCTTTCTGTCGCACTGTCTGGAAGCAGTATATAAGAAGCGCTGTATTATACTCATTGATGAATATGATGTACCGTTGGAGAATGCGTGGTTTGCCGGATTTTACGGGGAGATGAGCTTGTTTATCCGCTCCCTGTTTGAATCTGCCTTGAAGACAAATGAATGTCTGAAATTTGCTGTTATTACCGGCTGTTTAAGAATCAGCAAAGAATCTATCTTCACAGGGCTGAACAGCCTTGAAATCAGCTCGGTTCTGGACGTGGATTATGGAGAATATTTTGGCTTTCTTCAGGAGGAAGTGGACGAAATGCTGGGATATTATGAACTGGAGGAGAAGGGGCAAGTGATCCGGGAATGGTATGACGGATATTGCTTCGGAAAAAGCGAGATATATAACCCATGGAGCGTTGCGAAATATGTAAAGGAATTATCTTCCAATGCAGAAGGCCTTCCGGCTCCGTATTGGGCGAATACCAGTTCCAATAATATTGTCCGGACATTGGTGGAGCAGGCTGATAATACGGTAAAAGAGGAAATCGAAGATCTGATTGCAGGAAGGGGAATTGAAAAACCTATCCATGAAGATATCACATACGAGGATATTTATCGTTCGGAGGATAACTTATGGAATTTTCTGTTTTTTACGGGATATTTAAGACAGGAGTCGATACGTCTGGAAGGAGATACCAGGTATGTAACGATGAAAATTCCCAACACGGAAGTTCGTTATATCTATAAAAATACAATCCAGGAATGGTTTGGGATGAAGATAAAGCAAAAGGATCTGTCTGTTTTATATCAGGCCATTGAACGGTGCGACACAGATAAAATATCCCGGGAATTATCCTTAAACTTACAGGAGACAATCAGCTTTTACGATTATGCAGAAAGTTTTTATCACGGTTTTATGGCCGGCCTTTTAAAAAATATGAAAGACTATCGCATTCTTTCTAACCGGGAATCGGGAGATGGAAGGCCGGACCTGATTCTACGGACGCCAAGCGTTAAGGGGAGAGCTAGTATCATAGAAATAAAGGTGGTTGACAGGCTTACTGATTTAGATAATGGTTGTGAAGCGGCCCTTCGTCAAATAGAAACCAGAAAATATGAGGCGTCCTTAATGGATGAGGGATATGAAACAATCATAAAGTATGGAATTTGCTTTTATAAAAAAGAGTGTCTGACAAAAGGTGGTTTATAAAATCCTGACAATATTGTTAAAAAGCTATTTAATGTGCGGCCTTTTGGAATTATCCAAAGAGGCCGCATATTTTTTGGGAAACCATTGCGGCCGCTGGTATGTATCCCCCTTGCAGAATCAAAAAACAATTATGGAATCCGGAAAACGGGTTACGTAGAAAAGCACACATTTTATGAAAAATAAGACACCAGAAATCAAGCTGATTTTGTTATAATTGTCGAAAGATATCAATCAAGCGCCGGTGAACGGCAGCCAAACGAAGGAGGACACATTATGACAAAGTATACCTTGCATGACATCCACATCGATCTGGAAAAAACATGGCTCATGGACTTTGACGAGTATTACGGGGGTAAAAAACCTACTCCAAATACCTGATTGAACCATATGGACCATACCAGCACAATGAACTTCTGGACACCGTATACGTTGACCCGAATCATGAGATGTGTTACCATGAACACACCAGGGGAGTGGAGACATTTCTGGTTGACGGCGGCTCCGTGCTGACTGAAATCTGCGGTAAAAAAGCAGTCTGCCACAAAGGCGACATCATCCATCTGGCTGCCTACACCCCTCACAAGTTTACATAGATTGACGCGGGCACCATCTGGAGAGAGCTGTTCCAGGAAACACAGATGGGAGAGGACTGTATTGCCAACCTGCGTTTTAAAGAATATAACAAAGAGGTTTTTGACATGTCCAAGGACGGTCAGAGCACAGACAGCCTCTACTATAAATATACACCTGTGACAGAGGAGGTGCCCAAGGAGCAGATTTACCAGATTCGTCCTTATGACGGCGGTCTGTGTTCCTATAAGTTCGAGGGCTGCGAAGTCCGCCAAAAGGTGGCCCGCTGGGAGACAAAGGGACACAAGGAAATCTGGCAGCTCTGTATGGAGCCGGGATTCCAGCTGAGCTGGAGCGCAGAGAACCCATTTTACGGCCTCTTTATTGTGCAGGAAGGCACAGTTGATGTGCGGATTGACGGTATGGATCCATTTACGGCCAAAGAGAGGGATGTCCTGCATATTCCCAGCCATCTGTCCGGCGAAATCACGGCTCCAAATGGCGCTGTTCTCTTTGATTACAACTGTGAAGGCTTTGCGCTCCGCGCCATAGAGGAACTGTATTCCATCTATGCGGTTGATCCGGAGCTGGCAAACACAGAGGCCAACGACATTTTAGCCAAACATAAATGCTATGTTCACGGCCGTCTTTTGAAATAAGCTTACCATGAACGGCCGGAACAGGCTGCATTTATCCGACCCTGTTCCGGCTGTTTTTTAATCATGATGCAATTACACAACTTCAAAGGAGAAAAGAGGGAGTCTGGCAGATGAGAATTATGGTTTTTGGCAGTGAGGAGTTTGAATCCGGTTTTCTCCGTGCAGGAGACAGCTGCGGACATAGTGTCCTGTTCACTAGCGGGTCTTTGTCGGCTGAGACGGCTGCAGCGGCCTGTCCAGATGCTGTGATCCTTATGGTTCCCAGCCCTGCTGCCCTTCTCCAGGACTTTCTGGTAGAACTTTATGAAGCATGTGCCGGACGGCCCCGTTTGCTGTTGTTTGAGCAGAAGGACGGCAGGTGTTTTTTCGTAGAAAGCATGGAGCAGGACGGAACGCTTCGTTTCTTTTTCTGTCAGGCGGTGGGGCAGGAGAGAGCGGTGCATCTTACGTATCCTGAGCAAAGCTGGCGGCTGCGTTTTCCACAGGCATTTGAGAACCAGCAGCGCAGGGAGGCAACCAAAATGATGCTCTACGGCGTCACCTCTGCGGAATTCAATCATTCCAGGGAACAGTACGGCCTTCACCTCAATGAATCGGATTTTTATCTGTTTATGTGGGAACTGGACAAAACAGCATTGGTGGATTACGCCGTGAACAAATCAATCCACTATTTTCTGCATGCCCTGCGGCTGGAGGATTTGGCCCGGGTGCTGGAGGAAAACCACGGAGGGGAGATTGTGTTTACCGACATTTCCTTTGCCTATATCCTCATAAATGCCCCTGACACAGGCAGTACGCGCAGACAACAGGCGGACCATATTTCCCAGGTTCTGGCTAAGGCCGCAGGGAGGAGATCCGCCCACTGTTTTATCAGCGACCTTTTACACAGCCCCGAGGAAATATGCCGGGGGCACCAGGACTTTAAATGGTCCTGTGCTTACCGCTTTTTCTGCCGGGAGGCCATTGCGATCTCCAATGATTACATTAAATCCCACCAGCGCTGGTTCAGCAGGGACGAGATCCGGCAGACCATTGAGACGATCCAGCATTATCTGTGTTTTGATATCGGCAACAAAGAGCTGCCTGTGCTGATACGTCATCTTTATCTGAAAATCGTCAAGCCGAGTATGAGTTATAATCTGTATTATCTGGTCAGCGAGTCCATTCTCCAGTCACTGAAGGACGAGCTTGCCGTAAAACTTCTGATGGAGACAATTGACAGCCCCTGGCTGATGCTTATTACCCAGTTGGGAACCATAGAAGAAAGCTGTTCACGGGTTGTGGAATGTGTCAACACCCTGGCGAAGCAGCAGGTAAAGACCCACAATATCAGCAACACAACGGTGCACAAGGTGCTGCGCTATATAGAAGAACATTATGCACAGCCGCTGTCGGTAGCCGGAATAGCAAAGGATTTCAATGTAAGCGTATCTTATCTGAGCCAGTGTTTTAAAAACGAGACAGGGGTGGGAATCAAGCGGTATCTTACCATGTGCAGGATGCAGCGAGCAAAGAAACTTCTTCTGTCAACCGATGATTCCGTGGGTGCAATCGCCATGGCTGTGGGCTATGATGATTTCCGCCAATTCTCAAAAATGTTCAAACTGTTTACCGGTGTGACTCCTGTGCAGTGCAGGAAGGGCATGATGGAAAAATCTTCGGTCTCCCTGCGGGAAACTCACTTTTTTCCTTAACCATCAGCCGGAAGCAGAGACTATAAGAAAGGATTAATTTCCCATGAAAACCACAACTAATAAGAGGACGCTGACATTTGCCGTCCTGATGATAGCGCTGGTCTGCCAGATTAATACCATTGCTTCGGTAATGATGGCAGATATCTCGGCGGCATTTCCAAACGCATCCACCATTGCGGTACAGTATGTGATGCAGTCGGGGATGATTGGCGCCTTTGTGATCTCGCTGATCATGAGTGTGCTTACATCCCGTTTCCGCAAGAAACCCATGATTCTGATGGGATTGGCCGCCATATTCATCGGAGGCCTGCTGCCAATCCTGAACCACAGCTCCATCTGGCTGCTGAATGTCTGTGGTTTTATCTCAGTCGCAGGACAGCGATTTCTGAGGCGGGCGGCGGGGGGGGGGGGGGGGG
>JAJQEA010000277.1:9435-16236 GCA_021201905.1 Clostridia bacterium | reverse complement strand
GGGGCGTATGGGATTACAGCAATATGCCAGGAAATATCCTGGGACAGGTGTGCCCCCAGTATTTCTTTTACTGGTTACCTGTGAGCCTGGCCGGAATTGTGCTGGATGACTGGCTGAGGTACTGGTGGTTTGGGGAGGAGAAACCACATTATAAAATATTTTAGGAAAGATAGGTAAAAGAAATGAAAAGAGAATATGTTATTACAGTACAAGGGGCATTGGCGGCGGCCGGTGCCTTTTTGAGTGCGAAGTTGGGTTTCCTGTATCCGGTTCTTTGTGTCCTAATGGGGACGATGGTGCTGGACTACATAACTGGGATGTTGGCCAGTAAAAATGAGGCCATAGACCATCCGGGCGATGCCGGCTATGGATGGAGCTCCAGAAAGGGAGCTAAGGGCATTATTAAGAAGGTGGGATATCTGTGCGTGATTGCAGCGGCAATGGTGGTTGATTACGTGATTGTATCCGTGTCGGTAGAGCTTGGGATGCAGATATCTGTCAAGGCATTCTTTGGGCTCCTTGTGGCGGTCTGGTACTTACTCAATGAGTTGCTGTCCATCATCGAGAACGCAGGCCGTATGGGTGCCAATGTGCCGGAATGGCTATGCAAATATATCGCGGTATTAAGGGATAAAATTGACAATGCAGATTATCAGGGAGGCAGCAGGACATAAAAGGAGGTGGTCCAAAATCTCCCGGCCGCAGGGTTAAGCGGCAGTTGCGATATCGCAACTTGTGACGTCACAACTTTTCATGGCCTGGGGACATCCCCGGGCTTTATTTTGATAGGAGGTATACACATATGAGTAAGACAGCAACAGGATTAATCCAGCACTGCAAGGACAAGCTGGGGACCCCTTACGTCTATGGTGCCAAAGGAGAAGTACTGACACAGGCCATACTGGACCGGCTCGCCCGGGAGAAACCAGGCACATACACATCTACCTACAAGGCCAAGGCGGCCAAGTACATAGGCCAGCGCTGCACGGACTGCTCCGGCCTCATCAGTTGGTACACGGGTATCCTGCGCGGCAGCTACAGCTATCATGATACCGCCACGGAGCGGGTGGGCATTGACCGCCTGGACGAGTCCATGGTCGGCTGGGCGGTCTGGAAGCCGGGCCACATCGGGGTGTATATCGGGGATGGATGGTGTATCGAAGCCAAGGGCATCAACTACGGAACCATTAAGTCCAGGGTGACCTCTACACCTTGGCAGAAGGTCCTCAAGCTCTGCGACATCGACTATACCCCGGTCCCGGTAACATACACCCAGGGCTTCCAGCCGGCTGCAGACGGCCAGCGCTGGTGGTACCAGTTTGCGGACGGCAGCTATGCGGCCAACGGCTGGTACTGGCTTCGGGAGGCCACGGACGGCACCTGTGGATGGTACCTGTTTGACAGCGAGGGCTACATGCTGACCGGCTACCAGGTGGACCCCGCCGGCGAGGCCTTTTTTCTCTGTCCAGTCAAGGGCAGCGATGAAGGCAAGTGCATGATTACGGATGCCAGGGGTGTGCTGCGGATTGCGAAGGAGTACGACATGGTAAATCGCCGGTATGTATTTGAGTGGTAGATTACAAAGGGGCGCTATTGCGGCGCCCTCACTTTCTCAATCATAATAATGTTCTACAACATAATGAGCCAGCGCGTCTATGAAGGCGCCGTTTCGTGGTTTCTGCTCCAGTTCAAAACCGAAAACCTGATTCAGCAGTTCTCTGTTTCCATGCAGCCAGATGGTATTGATGATGGTGCGGATGTTGCGTTCCACACATCCAATGGACGTGTGGTATTCCACGGATATTTCTACATAAAGCCCCTTGGATATGTAGACCAGCAGTTCCGGATTGGCAATAGCGCGGATGACACCATAACTTGTGTAGCGGAACCCCATGTAGGAGTTGTTGACGCCAAGGCGCCGGAGCAGGTCACTGGTTTCTCTTTCGTATTTCATAATGAATCCTCCTTGAATTTTAATACCAAATAAACGGTATATGCCAGGAGGGGGATTATCAAGAGGGGAGGGGGATGCAAAAAGCTACAGGATATGTCGAAAAATGCGAATGAATAGGCGGGCACCAGATTGTGAACCGGGCCCGCCGTTTTCGTGTGATATTTCGTGTGATATCGTGTGATATATTTGCATATTTCCATACCCATATAAGGATAATACAATATTTTTTGACAATCAAAAACCCACGCTATTACGTTGTTTCTCGCAATTACGTGGGTTTGAAAATAATGGAGACAACGGGATTCGAACCCGCGGTCTCTGCGTTGCGAACGCAGCGCTCTCCCAGCTGAGCTATGTCCCCATAGATTCAATTATAGCACGGCTGGGAAAAAATACAAGTCAAGTTTGAGTTTTTTTACATATTTTTCTTCTTTTCAGGCCATACTGGTGTCAGAGAATACAATGCCGCGTGCTCAGGCGGCGGACGGGAGACGGATATGGACAGATATGAAGAAGAAAAGCAGGCCAGAAAGAAGTCAAATGAAATGTTTAACAGCATTACTGAAAAGGTAAAGCCGGAGAACCAGAACCAGACCCATAATTCCAGGCGGGAAGGAATGGGGCCAAATACAAAGAGAAAACCTTGTTAATATATGAAGCATCCGCTGGGATTGATGATACCATATCACTGCGGATGCTTTTCTTTTTGACTCTTTTCGCCGTACTTGCGGATGAATCACCGAATTTGTCTCTTTATCCACAATGTTGTGGAAAAGGTTGTGGATAATATGTTATTATCTGATAAATAAAAGAAAAAAGGGACTGTGCCGGACAGCGGTATTTCCTGTCTGGACACAGTCCCCTGGAATGGAATTACTGAGCCTTATTTACAAAAGACTCGCAGTCTGTACATTCCTTCTTGGTTGGGTTCATTTCATGAGTTCCGACCTTGATGGCGTCAAGGGTGCAGTAATCCTCAGACTGTGCATTGTAAGCACAATTCTTGATGGTACATTTGATGCTCTCGTTTTTTTCCATTTACTTTCATGGTAAAACCTCCTTTTGAGTTGAATTGGATTCAGGTATATTATTTGCAGAAAAACAGAAAAAATACCCTTTATCTGCAGTGGAAACAAAACAGAGGATTGGAATATAAGGGAAATGGCTTAAGATTCAGGCGTATTTGGCTGTATTTGGCTGTATAAAAGCTGTCTAATCATAAAATATGTTTGAAAAATCTTATGTTTTGTTATATACTATGGATTATGGGCGGCCATGGACAGGCAGCGGAGCGGTCCGGCAGACAGGATGAGGCATGGCGCCCGGAACAGGAAGCCCCTGGAACATAAATAATACAAAAAGGATGGTTTTACTATGGCACTGTTAGAGACATGGAGAAATCTGGTTTACGGCGACGGCCTGGATGATAAAAAGAAAGAAGAATTGTGGGCTGGATATTTTCAGATTGAGAAGGGAATCTATGAGCAGATTCTCTCTAACCCAACAGAGGTTATCACAGGCACTGTAAAGGACCTGGCAGAGAAGTTCAATACGGAAATCCTCATTATGACCGGTTTCCTGGATGGAATCAATGAGAGCCTGAAGGGCTATGAGAACCTCATTGATACCATGGAAGAGGACACTCAGGTTAAGATTGAGATTGATCCGGAGAAGCTGTACTACAATATGGTAGAGGCAAAGGCTAACTGGCTGTATGAACTTCCCCAGTGGGATGAGATTCTTACTCCGGACAAGCGCAAGGAACTGTACAAGTCCCAGAAGGCTTCCGGTACAGTACGCAAGGGCAAAAAGATTTTTTCAAATGATCCCTGCCCATGCGGAAGCGGCAAGAAATATAAGAAGTGCTGCGGAAAGAACGCATAAAGCCCATGATTTTACCCGCCTGCCCGGAATTGTTCCGGACAGGCGCTTTTGTAGTTTGGTGATTCGGTGATGGCTGCGGGAATGAGACGCGGCGCCATTGGGAAGGATGAGAACATGGAAGCTTACAGCAGTTTTGCGGAGGTCTACGACATTTTCCAGGACAATGTGCCCTATGAGGAGTGGTGCTCCTATGTAACCGGACTGCTCCAGGAGCAGGGGGTGGAAAACGGTCTGGTGCTGGACTTAGGCTGCGGCACGGGAAGCCTTACCGGGCTCCTTGCAGAGGCCGGGTATGATATGATTGGAATTGATAATTCCGGGGAAATGCTTCAGATGGCAATGGATAAACGGGCGGCCTCGGGACAGGACATTCTGTATCTCCTTCAGGATATGCGGGAGTTTGAGCTTTACGGCACGGTGCGGGCGGTTGTCAGCATATGCGATTCCATGAACTATATGATGGAGTACCAGGATCTGGTGCAGGTGTTCCGGCTGGTCAACAATTATCTGGACCCCAACGGGGTATTTATATTTGACCTGAACACGGAGTATAAGTACCGGGAATTGCTGGCAGATAATACCTTTGCGGAGGCCAGGGAGGAGAGCAGCTTTATCTGGGACAATTTCTACGATGAAGGTTCCGGTATCAATGAATACGACCTTACACTGTTTATCCGTGAGGGCGAGCTGTACCGCAAGTATGAGGAGACACATTTCCAGAGGGCCTACAGCCTGGATGAGGTGAAACGGGCGGCCGGGGAGGCCGGCATGGAGTTTGTTGCCGCTTACGACGCATGCACCTTCAATCCGGTGCGGGAGGACAGCGAACGTATCTATATAATCATGAGGGAACATGGAAAGACAATGAGAGACGAGGAGTAAATCGTATGGCAGATTATGTAATCAGAGCAACTGCGGCAGAAGGTCAAATCAGAGCCTTTGCCGCCACCACCAGGGACCTGGTGGAACAGGCCAGAATATCCCATAACACCAGCCCGGTGGCAACGGCTGCCCTGGGCAGGCTTTTGACGGCCGGCGTGATGATGGGATGTGACATGAAGGGAGAAAATGACCTTCTCACCCTTAAGATACAGGGGGACGGACCCATCGGAGGCCTGACCGTGACAGCGGATTCCAGGGGAAATGTGAAGGGATATGCATTTAATCCCATGGTGATGCTTCCTCCCAACGAAAAGGGGAAACTGGACGTGGGCGGAGCGCTGGGCGTGGGCGTTTTAAGTGTTATCAAGGACATCGGGCTTAAGGAGCCGTATGTGGGACAGACCATTCTGGTGACCGGAGAGATTGCGGAGGACCTGACGTATTATTACGCCACCTCTGAGCAGACGCCGTCCTCCGTGGCGCTGGGGGTTCTGATGAATAAGGACAACACGGTGCGCCAGTCCGGTGGTTTCATTATCCAGCTGATGCCGGGGGCTTCCGAGGATATTATCGGCAGACTGGAGAACAAGCTGAAGGAGATTTCCTCCATCACAACCCTGCTGGATGTGGGCAACACGCCGGAGATGATACTGGAGTATGTGCTGGGCGAATTCGGCCTGGAAATCGGCGGAAGGCTTCCCGCTGTATTTTACTGCAACTGCACAAAAGACCGGGTGGAGAAGGCATTGATCAGTGTGGGCAGAAAGGATATCCAGGAAATGATAGAGGATGGCAAGCCCATTGAGGTGAACTGCCATTTCTGCAATAAGAATTACACATTTTCCGTGGGTGAGCTGAAGGATATGCTGGAGAAGGCCAGATAGGGCACCAGGGCAGGCATATCGTGCGGATATGACCGAATATTTTTTAAAAAAATAACAATAAGAGCCAGTCGCAGGACTGGCTCTCACTTGTAATCATTTGAAATCAGATATAACTTACTTCAACCTCTATCAGTGATGATATATGTTTGAAAAAGGTACACTGTTGTTCATTGATTATAATTTGGTTACGTTTGTAGCCTGAGGACCCTTAGCTCCGTTTACTACATCGAACTCAACTTCTGCGCCCTCATCTAAGGACTTGAAGCCATCCATGTTCAGACCTGAGTAGTGAACGAATACATCGTTTCCCTGCTCGTCGGAAATAAATCCGTAACCCTTCTGGTTGTTGAACCACTTAACTGTACCTTTCATTACGATACCTCCAAAAAATATAAAAAATAAAAAAATGTGATATGTTGCAAGCTATTTCGCAACTGTCCTAAGGATATCATAAATGTTGAAAAGTGTCAAACGTTTTTGGGCATTAAGTATAAACAATTTATATAAACCTCAGATTCTGTTGTTCAAAGGTTAAAATATGAAGAAATACAGGCAAAAAGGTGAATTTTATGATATACTAAAGCATATTTCAATGCAATGCGTTATGCGTATTAATGTGTAAAGAAGGGATTTGAATGAAAATCTGTAATATATGAAACCATTTTTCTACCATTACAAGGCACAGAAACCTGGTCAGGAAGCATTGCTTCCAGATTGGACTGTATTGGCAGGGGCTTACCCATGATCTCTCCAAGTACAGCCCGGAAGAGTTCTGGACCGGGGTCAGGTATTATCAGGGAAACCGCAGCCCCAACGCGGCTGAGCGTGAGACCGTGGGGTATTCCAGGGCCTGGCTCCACCATAAGGGCAGGAATAAGCATCATTATGAGTATTGGATTGACATTTCCAGCCATAAGGAGGAGGGCCTGGTGGGCAATAAGATGCCGCTGCGGTACGTGGCCGAGATGGTCTGCGACCGGATCGCCGCATGCGAGGTGTATAAGGGCAAAGCCTATACCAGTGCGGCCCCGCTGGAATACTATGAGTATACAAAGAATTACATCACCATCCACCCCCGGACCAGAGCGCTTTTGGAGAAGCTGCTCCACATGCTGAAGGACCAGGGGGAGGAAGCTACCTTTGCCTATCTGCGCAGACTTTTGAAAAAGGGAACGTATTAAGGCATGGTAAGAGGGC
>JAJQEA010000277.1:0-9425 GCA_021201905.1 Clostridia bacterium | reverse complement strand
GTGACAGGAATGGCTGCGGGGACAGCCGGCCCGGTTCCCGGGGGCAGTCAGCCCGGTTGCCGGGAACAGCCGGCCCGGTTGGGGAAACAGTCAGCCCGGTTCCCGGGGAAACAGCCGCCTCAGGGACAGGTGGCAGATAAAGCCTCCCAGAACCATGGCTGCCAGATACAGAAGGTTCCCAGCGGCAGTGCCTATGGTGAGGGCAATCTGGTGGAAAACAATCTGTCCGTTTGGATAATAGGGGCTGATATAGAACATATCAGCGTTGCCGTAGGGGTGGGAAGCCACGTTTATGAACGTGGCTATGCACACGCAGGCAAAAAACAGGGGCAGCATGGATACAAAGTCGCCCGGGGTCCTGCCTCCCAGGCCGGTCATGGCGCAGTACAGGCCGATGAAGATGAGTATAAAATGCCACAGGAACCCGTGGAGCGTCAATAGCAGATAGGGATGCATGAGACCGCTGGGTTCCGCCAGGGCCATGATGCCTCCCAGCAGGGCAAAATCCTGCATGAAGGTACATATGCGCTTTTCCGCGGAGCGATGGGACGGGTGTCTGAATAACGGAAGAATCAGGCACAGATACATGGGGACGCTGCACAGCTGGAAGGGAAAATACCACCAGTTGTATTGGCCCTGACTGACGATAAAATATAGAAAGCTCTGCTTATACAGTTCGCTGACAGCTAAAATCAGGCCGCAGATAAACAGAACACCGCGGGGGTGCAGGCATTTGCGTGCCAGGCGCCGGGCCAGAAAGACGGCAAGCGGTATGCCTGCAGCACAGAGCAGGATGTGAAAGGCGGAGTATGGTTCAGGTGCCTGGATGGGCCATGCGGCAGCCTGTAGTAATGTTTTAATGATCGATAGCATAGCTGTGCCTCCTGACGGAACGATTATACATCATATGCGGAAAGAATACCAGAATAAAATAGAAACCTGTGGGAATGCTAAGATAACGGTAAAATGAATGGAAAGGCAGGAAAATAATACATGGGATTTATCATAGCATTGCTGTCAGGCGCTTTAATGAGCATACAGGGCGTGTTTAACACGGAAGTGACAAAGCAGACCAGCGTCTGGGTGGCTGCGGGCTGGGTACAGCTCACGGCCTTTATCACCTGCGTGGTCATATGGATGTTTACAGGCAGGGAACCCGTGGCCGGCATTATACAGGTTACGCCCAAATATGTGCTTGTGGGCGGTATCATGGGAGCCCTCATCACCTATACGGTCATCCGAAGCATGGGAAGCCTGGGGCCGGCCAAGGCAGCTCTTCTGATTGTGGTTTCGCAGATTATCATTGCGTATGCCATTGAGCTGTTCGGGCTGTTCGGCGTGGAGAAGGCTCCCTTTGCATGGAATAAGATAATCGGGGCGGTCATTGCCATAGGCGGAATTATAATTTTTGAAAGATAAAATTTGGAAATTAACGCTTGTATTTGCAGGGGGTTTCCGATAGAATAGGAGTATCAGGCTGGGACGGTGCTCTCTGGAAGGAGGGATACCGCTCAAGATGAAACTTACATCTTTCAAAGCATTGAAACTGGCAGTGATTGTCATATGTATGTTGGCTGCAGGCATATGCTATAGCTGCAGTGCGAAGAACCGGGATATTGGACCGGAAAATATGGTCATGGCATTGGAACCTGACGGTGGTACTGCTGCTGAGGAACGTGCGGGGATGGAAAGCCCCGGGCAGCGGGATGAACCGGAGGGCGGAGCCGGGAACGTGTCCGGGGACGATATGCAGCTCCGGGAAGATAAGCAGTCCCGGGAAGATAAGCAGTCCCGGGAAGATAAGCAGCTCCGGGATGATATGCCGCCCTGGGATGGTAAGCAGCCCCGGGACGATATGCCGCTGGTATACGTCCATGTATGCGGTCTGGTATGTATGCCGGGCGTATATGGACTTCCCGCAGGCAGCAGGATATATGAGGCCATTGAGGCGGCGGGAGGATTCTCGGAAGAGGCAGTGCCGGATTATCTGAATCTGGCCCAGGTGCTGGAGGACGGCATGAAGATACAGGTGCCGGACCGTGAGCAGGCCGAGGAATGGAAGGCCCAGGGGCTGAGCCAGCCGGGCATATCCGCTGGTGCTGTGTCAGCGGGCGTTCAGACGCCCGGCGGGACGGGGACCGGCAAAGGCAGCGCTAAGGCCAGGGTGAATCTTAACACGGCATCCAGGGAGGAACTGATGACCCTCAGGGGAATCGGAGCGTCCAGGACGGAGGATATCATCCATTACCGCGAAGCCTTTGGCGGGTTTAAGTCCATTGAGGATATCATGAATGTATCCGGTATCAAGGATGCTGCATTTGAAAAGATTAAGGACAGTATTACAGTGTAAATGACGGCAGGCGGCCTTGGTTATCAGGCCGCCGTTTAATGATAGATAAGGGGAATGGAACATGGCAAGAGTATTAGTGGTTGACGATGAGAAATTGATTGTTAAAGGAATCCGCTTCAGTCTGGAACAGGACGGGATGGAAGTGGACTGTGCATATGACGGCGAGGAGGCCATTGAACTGGCAAAAAAGACAGAGTACGATATCGTGCTTCTGGATGTGATGCTGCCCAAGTATGACGGTTATGAGGTGTGCCAGGCCATACGTGAGTTTTCGGATATGCCCATTATCATGCTGACGGCCAAGGGCGGCGATATGGATAAGATTCTGGGACTGGAGTACGGCGCCGATGATTATATCAGCAAGCCCTTTAACATACTGGAGGTCAAGGCCAGAATCAAAGCCATCATACGAAGAAGCGGTAAGAGCAAACGGCAGAAGAGGGAAGAACCGGAATCCGGCGTCATTGGCGCAGGTGACCTTAAGATGGATACAGAGAGCCGCCGGGTGTTTATCGGTGAGCGGGAAATCAATCTCACGGCCAAGGAATTTGACCTGCTAGAGCTGCTGGTGCGCAATCCCAATAAGGTATACAGCAGGGAAGCGCTTCTGACCTATGTATGGGGAAATAAGGCCATGGACAGCGGAGATGTGCGTACCGTGGATGTCCATGTGAGAAGGCTCCGTGAGAAAATCGAACCAAGTCCCAGCGACCCAAGGTATGTACATACGAAGTGGGGTGTGGGATACTATTTCAGGGTAAAGGCTTAAGTACAGCAAAGGATACGAAAAGAGGACATAAGATGGATGGAATTACCATAAGGACAGCGGTACCGGCTGATTTGGACGCAGTGGTACAGGTGGAGGCTGCCTGTTTCCCGGCAGCGGAGGCAGCGGACAGAAAGAGCTTAAAGGAACGGCTGGATGTATTTCCCCAGAGTTTTTTGGTGGCTGAGGATGGAAAACGAATCATTGGGTTTATCAATGGCGCTGTCACAAATGAGAGGACCATTGGGGACGAGATGTTTGAGAATACTTCGCTTCATGAGCCGGAGGGCACTTACCAGAGCATATTCGGCCTGGATGTGATTGAGGAATACCGGCATCAGGGGGTGGCTTCCCGTTTGATGGAGGCAATGATTGAACGGGCTAGGAGCCAGGGGCGAAGGGGGCTTATTCTTACCTGTAAGGACCGTCTGATTGGGTATTATGAAACCTTCGGATATGTAAATATGGGCATTTCCCAATCCGTTCACGGCGGGGCTGTGTGGTACGATATGATACTGGAGTTTTAGCAGATGAAGATTACCCTTGTTACGGTTGGAAAGATTAAGGAACGATATTTTGAGGATGCCATCCGGGAGTATGCCAAGCGCCTGAGCCGTTACTGCAAGCTGGATATCATCCAGGTAGCGGATGAAAAGACGCCGGACGGGGCCGGCGAGGCCGTTGAGCGGCAGATTAAGGAAAAGGAAGGACAGCGCATCCTTTCTAATATAAAAGACGGGGCTTACGTCATTGCCCTGGCCATTGAGGGGAAGATGCTGACCAGCGAGGAGCTGGCAGGCAGGATTCAGAGGCTGGGAGTGGATGGGGTAGGCCATATTGTGTTCGTCATAGGGGGATCCCTGGGATTATCTGGGGATGTCATGAAGCGGGCGGACTTTGCCCTCAGCTTTTCTAAGATGACATTTCCCCATCAGCTGATGCGGGTGGTGCTGCTGGAGCAGATCTACAGGAGTTACAGGATTATTTCGGGGGAGCCGTATCATAAGTAGCGCCTCTGAACATTTAAAACTATAAAATATTGCCCTCCCATACTATCAATATCTTGCGGTCATGTCTTATTTCTTATAGGACATGGCCCATTTTTTGTAGTTCAATTTAAAGCGGAAAAGCTTATAATCTTCCTGTAAAGAAAACGTTAAGAATCCCAAAGGGGAGAACAGGAGAAAAGATTATGATGAAAAAGGCATTAACATTGGTATTGGCCGGAGTAACCGCATTATCATTGACTGTATGTGGGGGAGGTGCATCCGCATCCGCATCCGCGACCACGGCACCGGCCGCAGGCGGAGAGACTAAGGCTGACGAGGCCAAGGCGCCTGAAAAAGATGTGAAGACAACCACATTAAAGCTGGCTTTTAACCAGTCGGAAAAGCATCCCCAGTATCTGGCCCTGTCCGAGATGAGCGACGCTTTCTATGAGGCTACCGGCGGAGCATATAGAATTGAAATCAGCCCCAACGAGCTTCTGGGTTCACAGAAGGATGCGTTTGAGCTGGTACAGAGCGGTACCATCCAGATGGCAATGGTGGCAAACTCCATTGTGGAGAATGTAAATCCTGATTTTGCCGTGCTGGGTCTTCCTTACGCCTATGACAGCGTGGAGCATCAGAAAAAGGTATTTACCAGTGGTGCTCTGGACGATATCTTTGCAAGTACAGAGGCCAACAATTTCAGCGTTATGGCGGCCTTTACAGCAGGAGCGCGCTGCATCTATACAGACAAGCCGGTTCAGACCCCGGCGGATTTAAAGGGCTATAAGATTCGCGTTATGGAATCCCAGACCTGTATCGCCATGCTGGATGCAATGGGCGGAGTGGGAACACCCATGGCCCAGGGAGAGGTTTACACCGCGATTCAGCAGGGTGTAATCAACGGCGGTGAGAACAATGAAATTACCTATGCGGATTTAAAGCATTATGAAGTGGCTCCTTACTTCTCTTACACACGTCATCTGATGATTCCTGATCTTCTGGTTATGAATACAGCCACCTTAAAGGGAATGAGCGAAGAGGACCAGCAGACCTTAAAGGATCTCTGCAAGGAGTACACGGAGCGTGAATTCCAGCTGTGGGATGAAAACCTTGAGGGTGCAAAGAAGACGGCAGAGGAAGCCGGCGCCCAGTTTATCGATGTGGACATCGCGCCTTTCCAGGAAGCATGCCAGCCTGTTATCGACAATGTGACAAGCAAGAGCGAGGGAGCAAAGGCATTATACGAGGAAATTCGCAGCCTTGCCAACTAACAGGGATTTGCAGAAAGCGGGGTCATGACTCATGGAATCAGCAAAGAAAATCCTGGACAGGATTATCGAATGGGTATGTGTGGTACTATTGGCTGTCATGACAATCCTGGTGACCTTCCAGGTTGTTGTGAGATACTTCTTTAACAGTCCCAACGCGTATACGGAATCACTTTCCAAGTATATGTTTGTATGGATGGTTATGTATGGATCCGCCTATGTGTTTGGACTGCGGGAGCATATGAATATCGGCTTTGTCCGCGACCATATGCCTCCAAAGACAAGAGTGGTTGTTGAAATGCTGGGTGAACTGATGGTTGCCTTATTCGCGGCAGGCGTCATGATATTCGGGGGCTATAAGCAGGTTACAAGCCAAATGATCCAGATGGACGCGGCGCTTCAGATTCCCATGGGAATTATCTATTCGGCAGTGCCTGTAAGCGCATGTTTCATCCTCTTCTATTTTGTCTACAACGAGATGAAGCTGGCAAAAAAACTGAGAGAAAACTAAGAACAAGGAGATAGAATTATGGATCAGGCAATACTTGTAGCGCTGGTTATGCTGGTCTGCGTGCTGACCATGCTGGTTTTGGGCATTCCCATCAGTATCAGCATCGGCCTGGCCTCTACCATCGCCATGCTGTTCGTGCTTCCCTTTGAGAATGCCATGGGAACAGCGGCACAGAAGGTATTTACAGGCGTCAATTCCTTCTCATTACTGGCAATACCCTTTTTTCATACTGGCGGGGAATATCATGAATAACGGCGGTATCGCCATACGGCTGGTGAACTGCGCGAAAATCTTAAGCGGCAGGATGCCGGGAGCTCTGGCAGAAACCAATGTGGTGGCTAATATGCTGTTCGGCGCCATCAGCGGTTCAGGCGTGGCGGCGGCAGCGGCTATCGGCGGAACCATCGGACCTCTGGAGGAAAAAGAGGGTTACTCAAAGGATTATATGGCGGCTGTCAATATTGCGTCCGCCCCCACAGGAATGCTGATTCCTCCCAGCAATACCCTGATTGTGTACTCCACGGTTGCGGGCAGCGTGTCAATCTCCGCGCTGTTCATGGCAGGATATCTTCCCGGCCTATTGTGGGGAATCGGAGTAATGGTGATTGCGGGTATTATGGCGTCCAGACGCGGATACAAAAACCGGGATGAAATCACCCTGGCCATCGTGTTAAAAACCGTGTGGGCGGCCATACCCAGCCTGCTTTTGATCGTGATTGTGATTGGCGGTATTTTAATAGGGGCTTTTACGGCCACGGAAGGTTCCGCTATCGCAGTGGCATATTCCCTGCTGCTGAGCTTTATCTACCGCAGCATTAAGATAAGGGATTTAAGGAAGATTCTGCTGGACAGCGTAAAGATGACCGCTATTGTAATATTCATGATTGGCGTATCGTCCATCATGAGCTGGATTATGAGCTTTACCAATATACCGGCTATTATCGCGGATGTACTTTTGGGACTGACCAACAGCAAGATTGCCATTCTTCTGATTATGAACCTGCTGCTTCTGGTGGTGGGAACCTTCATGGACCCAACCCCGGCAATCCTGATATTTACACCTATTTTCCTTCCGATTTGCACCAGCTTCGGCATGCACCCCATCCATTTCGGAATCATGATTGTGTTCAATCTGTGTATCGGTACAATCACGCCGCCGGTAGGACCTATTCTGTTTACCGGCTGCAAGGTGGCCAATGTGAAAATCGAGGAAGTTTTTAAGACGCTTCTTCCGTATTTTGCAGTGACAGCGGCCATACTGTTACTGGTGACTTATGTACCGGCCATCTCCATGACCATTCCTAATGTACTGGGGCTTGTAAAATAAAATGATACATCAGCCAAAATCCCTCAGCTTCGGTTGAGGGTATTTGGTGTTGTGGAAAGGAGGGAGTTATGATACAATGTCCGCAAAATTTAATTTCCAGAAAGGAACGCCTCACGTGACTTTAAACATTCATCCTCGTATTTCCATACAGACAGCCTCAGCCCTGACAAAGGCCCTGGCAGCGGTTCTTCTGGCAGCGTCTGTCCTTCTTACCGGCTGCGCGCCTGCCGGCGGACCGGATAATCCCTCCCTTTCCCAGAGCCAGGCCGTAATCCTGAGGCTGGCGGAGACCATGCCGGAGAATCATCCCTCCGCCCAGGCCATGGCTTATTTTGCGGAGATGGTGAGCCGGGAAACCCAGGGACGGGTAACAGTCAAGATTTATTATAACGGCAGCCTGGGAACCCCCACGGAAATCATTGAACAGGTGAAATTCGGCGGTATTGCCATGGCCCGCGTCAATGTACTGGAGCTGTCGGAGGAGGTGGAATCCATCCGCAAATTTTTTGTCCCTTCCAACTTTGCAGACGGAGACGCACAGATAGGGTGGATACACAACAATGAGGAAATCCTGAGGGACGAATGCCAGATGGACCGTATCACGCCTCTGGTCTGGTATTACCCTGATTTTCGGTGCTTCTACGGTACGGACTGCACGTTTTCAGACAAAAAGGATCTGGAGGGAAAGAAGATTGAGAGCAGCGAGTCCGCCCTTATGGCGGAGATTTTCCGGGACATGGGAATCGAGCTGGCAGGCTCAGTCAATACCAATACCTACAAATCACTGATATCAGGCAACATCGACGGGGCTGAGTCTTCATTTTCTGAGTTCATATGCAATAACTACGACCAGTATATTCATTATGTCACCAAAAATGATGCATGGTGCCTACCGGATGTGATGATTATTAATACGGAAAACCTGACCTCCCTTTCCAAGGAGGACAGGGAGGCCGTGGAAAAGTGTGCAAAAAGCACATACCAATACCAGAAACAGAGCATGGAGCAATTCCATAAGATTTGAGTGGAAACGCTTACCGAGGAGCCGGAGGTCAGCTTCAGCGAAGGAGCGTTCAGATGAAGAAACTAAAATTCTGGTGGAAACAGTTTTGTTTTTCAGTGGGCGCCCAAATCAATGCGGTGCTGCTTCTGATGCTGATATTGTTCCTCTCATTTTCCATATACAACCACTCTCTGTTTAACCAGTTTAACGCCAGATATCAAAAGGAGATCAACCAGTACTACTTCATATTGGAGCTGAAAAACCATTTCCTCCAGAGCGGCATCCTGTTTGAGGAATATATGAAAACAGGAAACCGCACCACCTTGGCTGAGTTTAATGATACCTATGAAAAAGCCAGGTCTGTCATAGATATCCTGTATACAGAGAGCACCAACGAAGAATCCTGGTATCTTTTGCGGGGAATTGACCAGTCCTTTGAATCCTATTACAGTGAATGCTGCAATGCCTCCTTTCTGCTTAACGGCAATGATTACCGGTACTTTGACAGCTTTTACTACAGCCAGACCATCGGGGGATATCTGGAGAAATACACCAATGAACTGCTCCAGTATGCGCTGGAGTCCAGTGTGGACAGCAACCGGGAGCTGACCTACAGACGGAAGGTGATGACCGCATTCAACATGGGAGCCGTGGCAGCTGCCTGCGTCCTCATCGCAGCATCAGCCAGCTATATTTTTGTGAGGGTGACACGGCCTTTAAATGAACTGAAAAAACAGGTGGAGGAGATAGCCAGGGGAAACCTGGACGCGCATGTTAAGGAGAGCTCCGGGGAAAATACCGTGAGCATGCTCTCGCGGGCATTCAACCATATGGCCTTCAGCCTGAAGGAAAAAATAGAGAGCGAAAAGCAGCTGCTGGTGGAACAGCGCAAAAACGAGGAGTATGAAAAGCTGCTGAGCCAGGCCCGCTTCCTTGCGCTTCAAAGCCAGATTAATCCACACTTCCTCTTTAATACCTTAAACAGCATTAACAGGACCGTCATGCTGGGGCGCCAGGAACAGGCGCTGACCATGCTGGATTCACTGGCAGTGCTGCTGCGCTATAATCTGGCGGACGCACAGACACCGGCTCTTTTAGGAGAGGAGCTGGGGATTACGGAGGAATACCTGAAGATTCAGAAGATGCGTTTTTCATCCAGGCTGAATGTGGAGGTCAGGCATGACCGGAAGCTGGAGCAGGCTGTGATG
>JAJQEA010000317.1:3156-16686 GCA_021201905.1 Clostridia bacterium | reverse complement strand
GGGGAAGTTGGCACCTCCTCCGGCTATCACATATCCGCCGGAAACGCCACTCAATAATCCTGCTGTACCAATATTCTTATCCGATCCCTCCTGGGCTTCCAGGTCTCCGGCGTAGGTCCACAGGATTTTCTTTACAGTGCCGTCTGCCTGAGATTCCGCCGCTGCATCCGTGGATGAAACGGTATTGGCTGAATCGGTACCGGATGAATCGGTACTGGCTGAAACGGTACTGGCTGAATCGGTACTGGCTGAAACGGTACTGGCTGAACCAGATCCGGTGCAGGCTGTCATGGATAATGCTGCCGCCATAACCAGGATAATACCTAAAAATCGTTTTCTCATAATTACCTCCATATGCTCTTAAATCCGTTGACTGTTTCTGTAATTATGATAACATGAAAAATATTTTTTCCGCAAATCAACATATATGAAAGTTATTTCCGTTTTAAAGGTGCATATGACCGGCTTCGTATGTTTCTCTGAGATTTAAGGAGAAAATCATGAAAGCAGACCCAGAGTTTTGTATAGATTGCACAATTTTCTATCTCATCACTGTTTATCACCATCCATAGCCACCATGTAACACCCCAGACATCTCTCCATATCTCAGGCATAAACCCCCACAGATTTATATTTCCCCCTTGTCATCTAGTATTGAATACTATATAATAGATATAGCAATGTGATAAGAATGACAGAGGTGACACATAGATGAAGACAAATGAAGAACGTCTGCAGGACCTGTTTTCCTATCTGGAGAACCTGTCCCATGTCAAGGCGGACGAGATTCCTGATATTGATTTGTACATGGACCAGGTTACCACCTTCATGGACAGCCACTTAAAAGATATGAGGCGTCATCCGGGTGATAAAGTCCTGACCAAGACCATGATTAACAACTACGCCAAGAACAACCTCCTTCCCCCTCCGGTGAAGAAGAAGTATTCCAAAGACCACATGCTGATGCTTGTGTTCATATATTATTTCAAAAACCTGCTGTCCTTCAGCGACATTGAAGAGCTGTTCCGTCCTATTACGTCGAAGCATTTCTCAGGGCAGACATCCCGGCTGTCCCTGGAAGATATCTATAACGAAGTATTTACTTTGGAAAAGGGCGAGATGAACAACCTGAAGTCTGATGTGGCGGCCAAGTTTGCCCGGGCACAGGATACATTTTCAGATGCTCCTGTGGATGACAAGGACAGGGAGTACCTGAAGCTGTTTGCCTTTATCTGCGAGCTGTCCTTTGACGTGTATCTGAAGACACAGATGATTGAGATGATTGCGGACCAGCTCAGGGAGGATGTTCCCGTTCCCCGCAAGAAGTAGGCTTCATAACCGGTTAAAACCTGCTGCTTACTTATAAAAGCCAAAAACGGATATCGCGGTCATTCACGCCGCAATATCCGTTTTTTCATACACCCTTTATCATACTCAGCTTTCATTATCCCCTTTGTCTGCCTGCGTTCCCCCTGTGAGCCTGGCAAATACCATGTCGTATCCGTCGCTTCCATAATTCAGCGAGCGGTTTACCCGGCTGATGGTAGCTGTGGACGCGCCGGTCTTCTCCGCAATCTCCAGGTAGGTCTTGCCTTCCCGCAGCATTTTGGCCACTTCATAGCGCTGGGACAGGGACAGCAGTTCATTGATGGTGCATACGTCCTCGAAAAACTTATAGCATTCATCCGGAGTCTTTAAGGTCAGTATGGCATCAAATAGATGGTCCACTGCTTCTGTTTTAATTTTCTTGTTCATGTCCTGGTTATCTCTCCTTATAATTCATACGGCCTTCCCCTTCCGTATGTGTATTGTAAAATGATTACAGGTCATATAAGCCCCATACTTGTTCATTTTAGCATATTAAAGTCTGAAAGTCCATACATGGCAGGAGATTTTATAAAGACAGCATGAACTTCTCAACCACCAGCCCCACGCCGTCGTGGTTGTTGGATGCAGTGATGTAATCAGCGGCCTGCCTCACCGGGAGGACGGCATTTTCCATGGCCACGCCCAGGCCGGCATACTTAATCATGGTCAGGTCATTGTAGCCGTCGCCGCAGGCTATCATCTGCTCCCGCTCAAGCCCCAGCACCTCCAGCAAACGGGCCAGGGACTGGGCCTTGTCGATTCCCTTTGGCATGATTTCCAGGAAATACGGCTCGGAACGGTACACGCTGAAATCACGTCCCATGGCGGCCTTTACCTTGGGCTCCACGGTCACCAGGTAATCGCCGTCATCCAGCATCAGGAACTTGGGCACCCTGAAATCCACATAGGACTTCATGTCCTCCACCTGGCGCAAGGGCAGGTGGTTGATGTCGGACTCGGCAATGGCGTAGGGACATTCCTCATTGTTGGTGATAATCTCCCCGCCTTCATATGTAAGGATATCCACCCTGTGCTCCTCTGCCAGCCCGATGATCTTCTCATTGGACTCCCTGGACAGCAATGAAGAAAACACAATTTCGCCCGTCTTACAGTTGGTTATCATCCCGCCGTTGTAGGACAGGATATAGCTGCCGTAACGTGACAGCTCCAGCTCCCTTGCCAGCGGCTCCACGCCTGCCGTGGGACGGCCGGATGCCAGCACCACCACGTTTCCTGCTTCCTGGGCCTTCATCAGGGCCTCTTTTGTCCTGGGCGTAATGATTTTATCACGGTTGGTCAGTGTACCGTCCAAATCCAGTACGATTATCTTGTAGTCCATTGCCTTTTCTCTCCTGTATCCGATTCTTTATTTCCGCTTATCTGCTTATGCATTTCCGCTTATGTGCCCCGCTTGTGTATTTCCACTTACATGGAACCATTTTATCAGAAATACAGCGCAGTGACAACCGGAACCGGTATTAATCCATATCCCTGAGACCGAATTTCAACTCTACCAGAGCCCTGGGGCGGCCTCCCTTGGCAGCGCTTTCCCTGGCGCAGACCGTCCCCAGGCCGGCTGCCTGAATCTTGCTGAGAATCCGCCTGGCGCTCCTGACCGTGATGCCCAGACATTCAGCCAGCTCCGAAGCGTCAAACACATAGCTCTTCCTCACATCCGCAATGGCCTGTATCTTCAAAATGGATTCCATGCTGAGTCCTGTCTTTTCAGAGATCGTCTGGATTTTGGGGTCAAAGGATATCATGCTGTACTGAAGCTGCTGCTCCAGGCCCAGGGGGCCCTGAATCTTCTCCCCCTCATCAATCTGGAAGATTCCTCCCTCCCCCTTGCCAAGAGAATATTCCAGAGCCTTCCTGGCATGCATCTCTGCCTGGTAAGCCGTCACGCCCATGCCCAGACCAGCATTTACCACCAGTCCCAGGTTCTTTCCCTCCCCTTGGAGAATCCTCAGATCCTTGTGGTTCTTCTTTCCCTTCACCACCCCGGAATTGGCATAAATCACGTATTCATCACGCCCAAAGGGGAATACAGAGCCCTGGATTCCCCTTACGTAGCGTATTAGTTCCACTTCAAATTCCGCCTTGCTTGCCATGGCATTGTAATACTGGTCCTCCTTCTCCGGGAAGTTGGACATCTGAATCAATTCCACCGCAATCTGCGAGTATTCTGCCTGGGCCAGGGCCCAGCCCTTCTCCAGATCGGCCAGAGCATCCCTGACCTGGGAGCGTTTGGGCTCCAGGTAAAAGACCCTGCCGCCCTTTTCTTCTATCATATGATAGACTGCCACATATGCAGTGACCGCCACATCGGTCATCTTCTTCTCCAGCAGCTCCATATGCCATGCAACATACTCTTCCTCCGCCACGCCTGCAAGCAGCGGACAGGTATATATATTCCTGGGCTGTATGTGAAAGGCGTCCAGGATATCCTCGATAATCTGCTTTTCCACCACGTCAATGCTGAAGGTGTCGATTTCCCGCCCTTCCCTGACCATTTTCAGAAATACTTCCGAGATACTGCTGGCGGACCGCCTGATGTATGTGTAAGGCTTCTGCATCTGGTGATGCCCCAGCACATAGTCGCAGATACCGCTTCCGGTAAATATCACACCGTCGCACTCCTGCTCACAGGTGTCAATGACATCCACGGCCTCCCTTACCAGCTCTCTTGTATATAAACGCACCTCATGACTCTGGTCAATTTGCTGAATGGCTTTCCTGATAATTCCGCAGGATTCCTTTGGCCCCACTACTCCCACTATCATTTATACTGTCAACCTCCCGATTTTCCGCGCACAGCGCGCCTTATACCGATTATAAATCAGAAGCGTCGTATAAATCAACCACCTGATGGTCTTTTAAGAGATTCAGGTATTTTTCCTTTGTCAGGGCGGGGCGGAAATCCCTCATGATTTCCTTTCCCATCGCGCCTTCATCCCACAAAAGGTCGATGATGGTAAGGGCCATCATTTTGGCAGGTACAATATAGGCAGTGTAGGGGTCGTCCATCCGGTATTTCTCCGTGTGGAGGCCGCCTTTTATGCCCCCTGCCCAAATGTGCATACAGGGCATGATCTGGGAAATGTCCCCCAGGTCCGTGGAACCGGCTGTCTCCCAGTCCTCCACAAACGCATCCTCCCCCGCGTGTTCGTAGGCTATCATGTTGTCACGGTACAGACGTGCAATCCGGCGGTCCGTGTTCAGGGGGAGGTAGCCGATGCAGTCGTGAATCTCCACCTTGCCCCCCAGAGCCATGGCTGCCGCCTTCATGCTACGGTTTACTTTATGGGAGGCATCCTCCATGGCGTCAATGGTAAAGGCTCGGACCATGATTTCCATGGTAACACGCTCCGGCACCACATTTACCAGACCGCCGCCCTCCTTGATTACAATGCTAACCCGCACCTTATCCTCATCCCTGAAGGTTTCCCTCAGCGCGTGAATATTGTTCATGGCCAGCTCCGCCATGTTCAGGGCGTTGATTCCCTGCTCCGGTGCAAACCCTGCATGGGCTGCCTTTCCCAGAAAATGCACGGTCTTGCTGATGAATCCATTGCCTTTGGTGTCCAGGATACAGCATTTTCCCGGCTCCATCTCCATCATATGGCACTGAAGAACCATATCCGTATCGTCCAGGCCCCCGCGGTACATAAGCTCCTGTTTTCCTCCCAGATAGTGGATGGTTCCCTGACTCATGAGATGGTTCCTGTACTCGTAGTCCACACATTCCTCTGCGGGTATGGCTATGAAATCAGCGGCGCCGCCCAGATGCTCCATGACACCTGATGTAAGGATTCCAATGGCTGCCCCGTACATGTTTGCCAGCTGCACATTATGCCCGCAGGCATGAACCAGCCCGCCCTCGGCCGCATCCGGATGGGAGTCGCACATGATGCAGTCCAGCTCGCCCATCACCGCTACCCTGGGGCCGTTTCCCTTGGGACCGGAGGATACACGGCAGCCGGTATAGGATACGCCGGTCTCCGGCTCCAGCCCAAGCTTTAAAAAGGCTTCCTCCATCAGTTTTCCTGTCCTGAATTCCTTAAATCCCAGCTCCGGCGTTTTATAAGCTTCCTTTCCCAGGGCAATGATTTCGTCCCGGTGTTCCTCAATCACATTGAGGCATCTCTGTTTCAGTTCTTCTTTGTCCATATCATCATTCCTTGTCATCTTACTTACAGTTCCGTCATCCGGCTCATAACCCTGGTGGCATTCCAGAGTTCATCCATATCCAGCGCTTCCTGCACCGTATGTACATCCATCATGCCAACACTTAATATAAGGCTGCTGCAGCCGTACCCGGCCAGTATATTGCCGTCGCTGCCTCCGCCGATGACCATGGGCTTAGGTTCGATTCCTTCCTTCTCCATGGCCCGGGCTGTCATGCGGTACAAATCACTGTCAAGGCTTACCTCCAGGGAAGGATATGCCAGCTCATGCTCCATTTCATAGGCGGCCCCCATCTCCAGGCAGGCTGCTTTCAGGCATTCCTCCATGTGGGCTACTTCATTTTTAAGCTTATCCATGCTGTGGGAACGTATCTCGGCGGTAAATGTCACTTCATCTGTCACGATATTGGTGGCTGCCCCTCCCTCGATCCGCCCGATATTGGATGTGGTCTCCTGGTCAATCCGCCCGATATGCATACGGCTGATTGCCCTGGACGCTGCCACCACTGCATTGATTCCTTTTTCGGGTTCAATGCCCGCATGGGCCTTACGGCCTCTCACCGTGCACCTTATGGCCTCCATGGCCGGGGCCTTATAGGCAATGATTCCTGCCGGTCCTGTGGCGTCTGCTATGACCATGTTCTTGCACGGCAGGCGGGACGGGTCCATGTGTTTGGTCCCCTGCATGCTTGTCTCCTCAGAAACGGTAAACATGATATAAAACTCCTTGTGGGGCCTGTTGGTCTCCACAATATCCTCAACGATTTCCAGTATGGAGGCCACAGCCCCCTTATCATCGCCACCCAGGGTGGTGGTGCCGTCCGTGCGGATGATATGCCCATCCACCACCGGCCTCACATACTTACAAGGCTCAATCTGGTCCAGATGGGCCACAAAACAAAAGGGAGGATTGCAGGGCTCGCCCTTGACATGGGCGATAATATTTCCGCCGTTTCCTCCATATGCCTTCCCGGCTTCATCTATGGAGGCCTCGATTCCTCTCTCCTTAAAATAGTCCATAAGCCATTGGCACTGCTCCTTCTCCCCGCCGGAAGGGCTGTAAATCTGAACCAATTCCAAAAAACGTTCCTGCATCCGCTCGCGTGACAGCATAGTCATCCTCCTCATTATATAAGCCTTCATGTGCACACAGCGCCCATGCCCCGGGCGCTTGTGCAAAAGTATCCTATCCCTATTTCTTGTCTATCTCTTTTTCTTGTCCATCCCTTTTTCTTATCTGTCTCTGCTTATCAGTTTCTGTCTGTCAGTTTCTGCCTGTCAGTTTCTGCCTGTCAGTCCCTGCTTATCAGTCAACCTGAAGCTCTTTCTTGTAAAGAAGCTTGCCGGCGTAGATGGATCCAAATACAGCTACCAGAATAACCACATAGGATGGGTTGCCCGGTATGAAGCTTAAGAATCCCAGCTTCATGAGCCAGTTCATTCCGATGGCAATGACGGCAGCCACCACGCCCAGTTTGGGACGTGTTGCGGCAAACTGTCCGAATACAGCGCCGAAAAGCGCGGGAAGCAGGAAATTAAGCGCCTCCTTCACAGGTGCAGGAAGAATGTTCAGGATAACGCTTCCTGCAACAGCTCCCACAGTAAGAATCACCACATTGACGAGAATGGATGTGGCAATACCGATGGTGGAAATAATGGATCCTTCCTCCGTACCCATCTCCACTCCGGCCGCCTCCTGGGCCACGGAAGAACACGGCACACGCATGTTGGAGGTATTGCCTGAAAGGAAGGTAAGGTAGGTTCCCGGAATGCCCAGAATCGGGAAGTAGGAAATGGGCTCAACAATGTAAAATGCTCCGCTTACGCTGATCTGCATCAGAGTGCCGGCGATAATGGCGGACACCGGAGGCATGTAGCCTCTGAAGGCCATCACCAGAGCAGGAAGGAATCCCGCGAAAATGCCCAGCAGCAGTGTAATCTTTCCCCATTTGACGATTCCGGGGATATATGTACCAGAATAATAATCGTTTTTCATCTTCTAACCCTCCTTAGATTACGCTGACAGCATATCCAATGAACATGCCGCTGAACATGGCGATTGCAAATGCCCACTCCCTGAGCCAGCCGATATCCCTGGCCCTAGACAGCTTCACCAGTATCATCATGATGACGCAGCCCGCTATGGTAGCGATTGCCGGCGCGTTGGTAAAGGTAAGGGAACCCTCGGCTGTAAAGAAGTTGCCGGAAGCCAGGTTGGCAAACGCGCCCAGCATGGCGCCTGCGGAAATGATGGGAACCATCTTGGCATTGCCCTTTGACATTAAGTGGTTAACCTTGTCCATCTTATCGCAGAACAGGAAGGTAAAAATCAGCCAGCCCAGGGAGCCGCATACCATGGTCCACACGCCGCAGGCAAATGCCATGGTATCCATGGTCTGAAGTGTCTTTCCCATGGCCTGTGCGCCGAATCCGGCCGCCATGGCCTCATAGTTGACCGAACCGATAAATGACAGACGCATCCATGCCACCAGCGCACCCATGGTGACCAGCAGAGAGATCATGGTGACCAGGATTACCACGGACGGGCCAATGGATGATATCACACTGCTCTTGATTGCCTTATGTACCTGGTCCGTGGTAAGGGCCGACTCACCGGCCGCCTTCATAGACCTTTTCATAAACAGAATTGACTGAAACACTACCACCGCTACCGCCAAAGCCGCTGCTGCCCACATCAGAGGGCTGTTGGCGTAATCCAAATAATTAACACTTTCGTTCATTCTGACCTCCTTGGTTATTCCCCTTTCCAAAAGCTGCAGTCTTTTGGATTTTCTAGTTTCGGTCATGTCCATAACATGTCCTTATATTTATATTTACTACATTTTATCGGTATTGTCAAGTGTTTTTGTTGAATATTTGTTCAGGTAACAGAATGGGGGTGGGAGGAGGTAGTGCAGAATATCATAGATAGAGGGGTGGGATTTTGCTTGTGGGCAGCTATGTGCATGGGAGGGGTGCCGGGTTGGAGGGAAGGAAAAAACAGAAATTTATTTTTAACCTTTCTGGAATCGAATCTATCAAAGTTAGCTGGTAAAATCACGCAAGGATATATTGCCGCTTTTATAGCAGGGAGAAGCCTTCAGCTGAGCTTGCCATAAAAATTTGCGAACAGGTATCCAATAGAGAATAATCTAACAGAATGGTTCTTACATTTATGGGTTGGTTTTTTAACAATATAATGCAAAAGCGCCGGACTTATTACCGCATATCAATATTGCAGTAATAATACTGGCGCTTTACATTCCTGTAAAATCAATTTGGTGAATACCTTTTCTTGTTCCCCTTTAGCTATTCATAAAGAAATCAGTACCGCCCAATAAAAGCTTACTCTGTTTTCCCTTCATACCTCTTCCGATAATAATCTATCGTCCGGTAGTCAATTACATCCTTCATCTGTTGGGCAAACCCGTCCATTTCCACTGCCTCATACAACTGCGGATTTAAGGCCAGTACATATCCCTCTTTACGCACAAAAAACCCTTTTCCCGACTGCAGCAAAAAGCGGACCGGATTCTTTAAGGCTTCGCTGGTACAGCGTTTCTTGTCCCATGTCCGGAAGTCGCTGGTGCTCTTATCTTTCTCTAAATCCTTCCAGTTATTTGCCGTATAATAAAACTCCATATAGCCCCGGTGTATATCATCCTCGTCAATCTGAGTCTTGACATTGCCGTTGTTATAAAATGCCAGAAGAACCGGCATCTTATAGGACTTGGACATCTGCGTGGTCTCCAGCATTTCCAGAAAATCGTTACCTATGCTTTTAAATATAGCATGATTTCTGTCTCCCAGTTCACCCAGACTGTCCAAATACCTCAGATAATGCTTGAACGGACTGTTTTTCAATCCATTGCATAACTGGAATATCTCTTCCTCCATATAAGTAAACAAATCCATACGGGCAGGAACTCTGCCGGCCAGCATCTCCTTGATTCGGAAATATTCATCCCGGACCAGTTCTTCCTTTTTCGCCCTCTTCTTTGCCATCTCATGGAACAAATCAATCAAGCGCAGGTCAAAATCAACCATACAGTCATCCGGATACTCAAAATCCTGCTGCTGCATTCTTCCTGCTTCCGCACTTAAGTAAGGTCTTCCGCTTAAAAAGAATGGTGCCGAACCTGCCTTTTCATAATTCCCGATAAAATCCAGCACATTCAGGTATTCCTTTTCCCGGCTCTTACGCAGCCCCCGCCCAAGCTGCTAGAGAAATACTACCGGGGATTCTGTGGGCCTCAAAAACATAACCATATCAATTTCACTGATGTCCAGCCCTTCATTGAACATATCCACAGAAAAAATAACCTTTATCTCACCATTTCTAAGCTTCTCAATGGCTTCGCTTCTCTCAACAGCATACTCACCATCTGAATCGCTGTATACAGCTGCCGCCGGAACATTGCGGCGGCAGAATTCCTTTGCCATCTGCTCCGCATGTCTGCGTGAACAGCAAAATCCCAGCGCCCTTTTGGATCGGTATTTCAGATAATATTTATAAACCAGTTCGTACTGCCTGCCCTTTATGAACCCCTTTGTCAGTTCTTCCTCATCATACTTTCCTTTCACAATGCGAATCCTGGAATAGTCCACTGTCTCGTCCAGAATTCCGTAATAGTGAAATGGTACCAGCATTCCCTTGTTGATGGCATCCTTCAGGCCAATCTCGTAGGGTGCATTATAATCGCAGAGCGCGTATATATTTCTTCCATCCATCCTTTCCGGCGTGGCGGTCAGCCCTAACAGAAACCTGGGCTTAAAATACTCCATGATTTTTTTATACTGGTCCGTTACAGCATGATGGAATTCATCAATGACAATATAATCAAAATAATCCCTGGCAAAGTATGATTCATTGAGATAATCTGTTTTACCCAGACTGGAAACAGACGCGAAAATCACGGATTTATCCCTTGTCTTCTCTTTACCAGTAAAAAATCCATAATCCTCAGAATGCCTCACATTCCTGAAGCTTTCTGCTGCCTGCTTCAATATCTCCTCCCGGTGGGCCACAAACAGTACCCTTTCATAAGGCTGGGAATCAAACGCAGCCAGATATGTTTTTCCAATACCGGTCGCCGCACATATCAGTGCCTTGTCAGCCCCTTCCATGCGGCTGTTTTTCAGTGCATACAGCGCTTCAATCTGTGCTCCCCTTGGCTGATATACCACCTCTGCGTCCGTCTCAGCGTCAAAGCTGTCATACCGTTCCAAATCCCGGGCAACCGCCGGTCTTTTCCATTCTTTGGAGTATTATTTCAGAACCTCATCATTTATGATGACGGAGTGGTTATAAAACAGATCTTCAAACGTGTCGCAAAACTGGTGAAAGCTATGGCTGTCCCGTCTGTCATCAAAATGATAGTTCCATTCAATACCGGACGTGAAAGCGCTGCGTGAAACATTGGATGAACCAATGTATATTTCCCCTAAATCCTTTCTTCGGAATATGTAGGCTTTAGGATGAAAGGACCGTTCCTTTTCATTGTAAAACCGAAGATCCACCTGGTCCCCAAGCCGGTCCTTTATAAGGCACAATGCCCCCGGCTGTGTGATCCCCAGATAATTTCCGGTCAGGATTCTGATTTTCACTCCGCGTTTCAGCGCCTGTTCCAGATCATCCAGAATCATACGTACTCCGGACTCCATGAGGAATGATACAATCATATCAATCCGTTCAGCCCTGAGCATACTGAGCTCTAACTGGTACAGCAAAAAGCGGTTCTTATCCCTGCCCCCCGGTAATGACCTCACAGGGCCCGAAATCCCCTTGTATTTGTTTCAACGATTCTATTTTTTCCTCAATATCATGTTCAGCCATTTTTCTTCTGCTCTCCCCGGACGGACATCATCCGTCACCCACATTTCCATGATGTCAAATGTATTTACATCTTTTAACAGTTTATCCATCTTTTCTTCCGTCATATCTGTAAAATAGCGGCCACTTCGCTCACCCTCTGCCGTTCCGTATTTAAAGGAGGTATACAAGATTCCATGGTGAGTCAAGGCACAGGCCATTTTGACAAATACATCCTCCAGCTCCCCATAGGTCAGATGCAGGATGGAGGAGCATGCCCAGATTCCATCGTAAGCCTCTTTTTCATTCAAATTCTGAAAATACATCTGCCTTACTTCAATGCCTGCGTATTCAGACGCAATCCTGACCAGCTCTTCAGAACCATCTATGGCATCTGTCTCAAATCCCCTGTCCAGGAAATACTTCGTATCTCTGCCGGAACCGCATCCAAAGTCCAGGATTCTGGTTCCCGGTTTCAGATATTTCAAGAAGCGCTCCTGCATATCTTTGAACTCCACATCCCTTGTGCTGTCAAAAAATTCTTTTGCATGTTGGTTATAGTATTGTAATGAATCTTTCATGGTTGCAAATGCTTCCTTTCTTAAAACTCCGGCCACTGTAGTTCCTGCTCAAAAAAATATTATATTTACAAAATAGCAGAAGGCCAATCTCCGCAGCGTCTCCCTTCTCCTTGGGCAGATACCGGAAATAGCATATCATACTCTCATTAAGGCTGCTACCTATTTTTATCATGTCTACAGTCAATCATATCATTTTTTGACATTACAGACAATTAAAACTGTCTTGTCGGTAAATACATAACCAGGTACTATCCGTTTGGTCTCCATATTCCCCATATTTTATTCACTGATTCCCCCCAGCCCTAATAAACTATACTATATTAAATCATATAAGGAGCATATTGATGAAAAAAGCAATTAGCATTCTTCTGGCAGCAGCCCTGACCGCCGCTGCCCTAACCGGCTGTTCAAAATCATCCGGCAGTGCATCCTCCGGCAACACCCCGTTGGTCCTCAACGAGGTGGCCCATTCCATCTTCTACGCTCCCCAATACGCAGCCATTGAGCTTGGCTACTTTGAGGACGAAGGCATCGACCTGACCCTGGTCAACGGTGCCGGAGCAGACAAGGTAATGACCGCACTTATCTCCGGCGACGCCCAAATCGGTTTTATGGGCTCCGAGGCCAGCATCTATGTATACCAGGAGGGTTCCCAGGACTATGCAGTGAACTTCGCCCAGCTGACACAGCGGGCAGGCAACTTCCTGGTGGGACGTCAGCCTGAGGACAATTTTAAATGGGAAAACCTGAAGGGCAAGAAGGTTCTCGGCGGACGCGCTGGAGGAATGCCGCAGATGGTCTTCGAGTATATCCTGAAGAAACACGGCATGGACCCAAAGACAGACCCTTCCATTGACCAGAGCATTAATTTCGGGCTGACCGCGGCCGCCTTTACCAGCGACGACGCGGACTATACCGTGGAATTTGAACCTTTTGCAACCACACTGGAGAGCGAAGGCAGCGGGCACGTGGTAGCCTCTCTTGGAACAGAATCCGGGTATGTCCCTTACACTGCTTACTGTGCCAGAAAGAGCTATGTGGAGCAAAACCCGGAAATCATCCAGAAGTTTACCAATGCCATCCAGAAAGGCATGGACTACGTAAACTCCCATTCCGCCGAAGAAATTGCCAAAACCATCCAGCCCCAGTTCAAGGAAACACCGGTGGATAAACTCGCTGTCATCGTAGGCCGTTATAAGGACCAGGATACCCGGAAGGATGACACCGTATTTGAAAAAGAGAGCTTTGAGCTTCTGGAAAACATCCTGGAAGAGGCAGGCGAACTGTCGGCACGGGTTCCCTATGAGGACCTTGTTACCACACAGTTTTCTGAGCAGGCAGCGAAATAGTCTTCTTTCACTGTTCTGTCAAAAGCTTAGAAAACATGTCATTTTGAAATAAGCATATCAAAAAAGAAATCCTCTATAGTCATAAACTCATAGGGGATTTCTTTTGCACAATTTTCACCCTCAAACGAAGCTTATCCAGTCAGTCCTGACACCGCAGCTTTTTGCTTCTGCTCTGATTCTGCCAGCATCTTTTTCTTTCCAGCCATTCTTTCAATTTTAAGCAAATAACACCT
>JAJQEA010000317.1:0-3146 GCA_021201905.1 Clostridia bacterium | reverse complement strand
CACCTATTCACCCAACTTTGGCATAATACCAAAATCGAAAGGCATGATTGTATTTCCGGCATCAGTGGCTGCTATAATTTATTACCTAGACTCATACAAAATCAACAGCTTCCTGATACAGCATATGTGCCAAGGTTGAAAGCAGCCTGGTACAAGCACCAATTAGTTTTTATAAAACAATCTTTTTATAAACCATCTCACACCGCTTCTTGTCATGTGCCAGACCAACACAGATTACCTCTCCCTTAAGTCCGTCAATACCTGATATCCCTGCAATCAGCATCTGAAACTCAGTCATTACCTCATCATTGGGAACTTTAACCACCACCGTATTGGCGTCAATCCGCTCCAAAGCCGTCAGATAGCCCGAATTTACTAAAAGCCCTCATAAACTGTAATTGCTGTCACGCTCCACATACGCTGTTTCCAATGTAGGCCATACCGGCACTTCCTGTCCGGATACTAATTGCTCAAAATCCTTCCAAAACTTTCTGTCTGCCTCCCTTAATGCCTGTTTCACCAAATAATTGGAAGATGTATGAATCCAGTAACTATCCAGGCTGCCGGTATCCTCATAATTCAGAATAGACCATGGATTGTACATTTCCAAACTGCCAAAATGGTAACCATCATACTTCTTTTGGACATTCCCATACTCATAACTGCTCATAATCGGCTGATCGTATTCATCAATCAACAGAATCGGTGCATTCTGGCAATACCACTTAACTACATGGATTAGATCACGCAGCGCTGACTCCATCAGCACAGAATTGCTTCCCGGGCTGCGCAGTAATTCAATCATGGAATAAAAATCCTTCTTCTCATAGGAATCCGGCTCCCAATGGTCTTTAAACACCTTTTCAAAACGGATATACTCACGGTAGAGTTCCTTCTTAAGCAGCTCCAGCAATTTTCGTCTCCTTGTCTAAACTACAATTGAAACCAGTATCCATGGACAATTAGTACTTTCCTCCATTCCTCGAAAAAAGGCCGTCCTCCCCCGGGAGGACAGCCTTCTAATCCTATACCATTACCCCTGCTGCCGGTTCAACTTCCAGGCCCCCACAAGCTTCTTCAAATAATCCATATACCCTGCTTCCCGTATACTTCCATTGGTCAGCACATTGACCTCTCCCAGCTTTTTGCCGCCCAGAGAGTACTCCAGCACGCCTGCCTTCTGCCCCGGTTCCACTGGGGCGGGTACGGATTCCAGAAGCACCAGCTTCTTCTCGATGGCTCCCAAATCCTCCCCCTTAAGGCTCAGATAGGAAAATGTTCCCTCGTAGGCCAGCCCTACCTCATCCTCCACGCCTCCTGTAACCGGCATCTGGGGCAGCGGCAGATGTTCCTTGTCTTCATAGAGCTTGCAGTTTGCATAACCATAGTTGAGAAGGGTCTGGGCGTCTGCAAACCTGGCCTTGAAATCCGGCGCAGCCATAATGGCGGCGATGAGACGCACCCCATCCTTTTCCGCTGTGGCCGACAGGCAGTACTTTGCAATGGAGGTGGAACCCGTCTTAAGGCCCGTAACCGTAAAATTAGTGGCCATCTTAAGCAGCTTATTTGTGTTGGGCAGGCCGAATTCCTTTGTTCCCTGCTTTGTGACATGTGTTATATTTTCCATCCATATGGTGGAATAGTTATGTATCTGAGGATATTTATTAATCAGCTCCCGGCTCATGACGGCAATGTCTCTGGCCGTGGTGTAATGGTCCGTAGATTCCGTAAGACCGCAGCAGTCCACGAAATGGGTATTGGCCATGCCAAGGCCGGCTGCCCTTTCATTCATCATCCGCACAAATTCCTCCTCGCTGCCCGCTATGTACTCTGCCATGGCCACAGACGCGTCATTTCCGGATGCAATGACAATGCATTTAATCAAGGTCTCCACGGTCTGTTTTTCGCCCTCCTCCAGGAACACCTGGGAACCTCCCATGGATTTGGCATGGGCGCTGGTGACCACCTCGTCCGTCAGCTGGATCTTCCCGGACTGGAGGGCATCGAAAATCAATATCAGTGTCATAACCTTGGTAACACTGGCCGGGCTGCGCTTTTCATCCGCACCCTTTTCATAGATTACCTGTCCAGTGGACGCTTCCATGAGAATGGCCGACGGAGCGGCTATCTGAACGGCTGCCTGACTCTGGTCCCCAGGCGCCTCCGCTGCCTGGGCATCTCCCGCCTGCACATCTCCCGCCGCCTGCACATCCCCTCCTGTCCATCCTTCTTCCTGTCCATAGAGGCTGCTCCCTGATACCCCTGCTCCAACAGGGATAGCGATTTCCGGCTCCTGGCCCAGGGCGGCAATCCCGGGACAGGATACCAGTATTGCTGCTGAGCATAATATCGCTGCAATCCGTCTCATATTTTCCTCCAATAAAATCATCTGCTACTAATTGTATGGGAGTGGACAGACAGCTTATGCCCGCAAAACCTTGATTTTTACCGCAAAAAAATGCAGCGGGCCGTGATTATACCGGAGCCTGCCGCATTTTCCTATCCTGTTTTCCTACCTTATTATAATTATACTTCCTTCAGGGCCTGTCTTAAGTCCTCTGCCATCTTCTCGTACTCAGCGTCTGTGAGCATGGTCCTCCCGCTGTTCATCTCAAAGGTACCGCCCCATTCTTCGCCGCCCTCATACTTGGGGACAATGTGAAAGTGCAGGTGATGTCCTGTGTCGCCGTAAGCGCCGTAATTTATCTTATCCGGCTGGAATACCTTGTGCACAGCGCGGGCCACCTGGGCCACCTCTGCAAAGTAATCATTCCTCTCCTCGTCGGTCAGGTCGATGAGCTCGCTGACATGCTTCTTATGGGCCAGAATAACCCTGCCCTTCTTGCTCTGCTCCTTAAATACGTAGAGAAAGCCTGTCTTCATCTCACACACAGGATAACCGAACTTAGCCACCAGCTCGCCCTGCATACAATATGCGCAATTAGGATCCTTTACCATATCTTCCATGTTCCTGTTCTCCTTTATGTTTATTCATATCAACTTAAACATACCACGGAACAAGATGTTTTTCAATTCCAATATTTGTTCGTGAATTCCAAAAGTAAATCCGGTATGCAGGACTAAACCCTATATCTACGTAAAAAGTGCCATATTTACAAAGGTTTTTTGACAGTAACTACTTATTT
>JAJQEA010000242.1 GCA_021201905.1 Clostridia bacterium | reverse complement strand
GCTATGAGATTCAGGCCAGTGATTTCAATGAGAACCGCCAGGCCATCCGCATTGACGCCTGTTTTTCCATAGAGGAGGAGGACCTGCACCTGTTTCACCATATGGGCATTGTCAGCCAGTACAGGCGTTACGATGTTTGGCGCAGGGTGTTTTCAGAGCGGCTGCCGTCTTTTCAAGACGGGGAGCTGTCCTTTACTCTGCATGTGAACCAGGACGGCAAGGTGCGGTATGAGGATTTGTACCGGAAGAATAATCCGTATATCCATATGGTAATGCCCCGCATCTACCGCATCAACGCGGAGCGGGAGCTGAACCAGCTGCAGAATGACCTTCTGATGTTCCAGGAGGACGAGGAGCTGCGAAGGCTGCGCTCTGGCAGCTGCATTTTTGAGAGGGCTAAGAAATGCAACCATTGCTTCCAATGCATCGGCCTGATTAATCAGAAGAAGCCGGAAGCCCTTTCTGCCTTTGAAACAGCCCGTTTGCTGGAGTTTAAGATATACCAGCTTAATCTGAGCGGGTTTTCCAGGAAGGTCAATGAAAATTTCTTTAAAAATGGAGGATATGAGGAGATTCAGTACACGCTGAACTGCGATGGGGACCAGCTTTTTTCGGTAGAGGTAACGGCCCACAACCGCCAGCGGGGCAGCGTGAAGCCGGTGGAGCTGATGGGAAAGGGCATGCGCAGTATTTACATGCTGTCCCTGTTAGAGACATATATCAGCGAACAGGGCAGGATTCCTAGCATTATCGTGGTGGAGGACCCGGAGATATTCCTCCATCCCCAGCTCCAGAAAACCTGCAGCGAGATACTGTACCGCCTGTCCAAGAAGAATCAGGTAATTTTCAAGACCCACAGCCCGGATCTGTTGTTTAATTTCAGTATACGCCAGATACGGCAGGTGGTGCTGGATGATGAGCGGTATTCGGTCATACGCCCCAGGACCAACATGAGTGAGATTCTGGATGATCTGGGATACGGGGCCAATGACCTGTTAAATGTAAGCTTCGTGTTCATTGTGGAGGGGAAGCAGGACAAGAGCCGTTTGCCCCTTCTTCTGGAAAAGTATTATTCCGAGATTTACGATGAGGCGGGGAATCTGTACCGCATATCCATCATCACCACCAACAGCTGTACCAACATCAAGACATATGCCAACCTAAAGTATATGAACCAGGTCTATCTGCGGGACCAGTTCCTGATGATACGCGATGGGGACGGCAGGGATCCGGAGGAGCTGGCGTCACAGCTGTGCAGGTATTACGATGAGCGCAATCTGGAGGATGTGGACCGACTGCCTAAGGTGACAAGGCGGAATGTGCTGATTTTAAAGTACTATTCATTTGAAAACTATTTCTTTAACCCGGCGGTTATGGTCCGCCTGGGAATCGTGGAAAGCGAGGATGCCTTCTACCAGACGCTCTACGGCAAATGGAGGGAGTATCTGTACCGGATTCGCAGCGGACAGCAGCTGATGGAAGTCCTGGGACGGGATTTCTCATCCCCGGAAGATATGAAGGAGCACATGGAGGAGGTGCGCACCTACCTCAGGGGCCATAATCTGTATGACATATTTTACGGCCCATACAGGGAGAGGGAAAAAGAGATTCTGAGGGCCTACATCGACATGGCGCCCAAAGAGGATTTTAAGGATATTCTGGATGCCATTGACCGGTTTGTGTATTTTGACAGCAGGAAAAGGCCTGGGGATTAAAGGCGGGCAGAACAGGGCATCAGGGCATCAGGGCGGAGAGGACCGCACAAAGGATATGACAGAAATGGGGCGCTGCCCATGGCCGGTAAGAACCGGCTGTGGACAGCGCCCTTTTCTGCAAATTTCTGTAAAATATGATTTGACGGTTTCCTTAAACCGAGTAAGGTTCCTCAACTGCGGGGCTGTCGGCGTTCTTTCCCTTGCCCATCACGCAGGTGAACACAAAGGTTCCCAGACATACCGCGGCAAAGATAATGCCGGTCGGATAGGCGATGGCGGTGGAGAGCTGGAAGCCTTCCTTTGCCATGAGAATATAAGTGCAGGATACAGCCGACATAAAGGTGGCCGGAAGGGCGGTGAGCCAGTAGAAGCGCTTTCTGCGGAACAGATATACGCTTGCGGCCCACAGGGCAATCATAGCCAGGGTCTGGTTGCTCCAGGAGAAATATCTCCATACCACCTGCACATCCACCTGGGTCAGGACAGCGCCCACGGCCAGCAGCGGAATGGTTAAGACGAGACGGTTCTTGATAGGCTTCTGGTCAATCTTGAACCAGTCCGCCAGGGTCAGCCTTGCGCTGCGGTATGCGGTATCCGCTGAGGAAATAGGGCAGGCAATAACGCCAATCATGGCGATGACGGCACCCACCGGTCCCAGAAGCTTGAAGCAGATTTCATATACAACGCTGGACTGTCCGTTGCCAAGAGCTTCCAACAGACCGCCTGTGCCGTTGTAGAACGCTACGCCTGCGGCAGCCCAGATAAGGGCGATAACGCCTTCAGCCACCATGGCGCCGTAGAACACCTTGCGGCCGTCCTTTTCATTGGTAAGACACCGTGCCATCAGAGGAGACTGGGTTGCATGGAAGCCGGAGATGGCGCCGCAGGCAACGGAGATGAACATGGTGGGCCATATGGGGGTTCCGGAAGGATGCAGGTTGGACAGTGTGATTTCAGGAATGTGATAACCGCCCAGGATGATGGCTCCTCCCACGCCCAGGGCCATGACGATAAGGCAGATACCGAATATGGGGTAAATCTTGCCGATGACCTTGTCGATGGGAACAAAGGTTGCGATGAAATAATAAATCAGTACCACTGCCAGCCAGAATTTGGCATCCAGCACATTGGGGGTCAGCATGGCAAGCAGGTTGGCCGGTCCGGTGGAGAAGTTTACGCCTACCAGTACCAGAAGGACCACGGAGAATACACGCATGACCTGTTTCATGGCATTGCCCAGATATGTACCTGTAAGCTCGGACACGCTGGCGCCCTTGTGGCGCATGGACATCATGCCAACCATGTAGTCGTGGACGCCTCCGCCTAATAAGGTGCCGAAGGTAATCCACAGGAACACGCTGGGACCCCAGCAGGCACCGGCCAATGCTCCGAAGATGGGGCCCAAACCGGCAATGTTTAACAGCTGAATCAGGAAGATACGGGGCGTGCCCATCGGCACATAGTCGCTTCCGTCTGTCATGGACAGTGCCGGGGGTTTTCTGTCATCGGGACCAAATACTTTCTCGGCAACCTTACTGTAGAGCATGAATCCGATAATCAAAATTGCCAGACATACAAAAAAACTAATCATATACCTACCTCCTGTGTATTTCTTGTATTTGTGATAATTATACAATAACAGGAAAAAAAGTGAATATTTTTTGTGTCAACTGTATGGGGCGGCGAACAAACAGTAAAAATAAGTTCATAAACGGAAGGCAGTATGACCAGGCAGCCGTGTAATGGGACTAAACCCCGATGAGCTGGCGCAGCATTTTTGATTTTTCCCTGCTCACAGGAAGGATGTTTTTCTCAAACCCCTGCATTTTTACGGCCAGACTGTTGTTGGCCCAGGGAAACAGTTCGGTGATGAAGTTGAGATTCACCAGATAGCTTTTGTGAATGCGGCAGAACCCGTGGGAGGCCAGGCGCTTCTCATACTCCCCCAAAAGGAGGTTTTCCGTGTAGTCCCGCGTGGTGGTATGGATGATGCAGCTCCTTCCCGACGTTTCTATGTATACAATCTGCTGTATATCCACCAGTATGATGGTACGGTTCATATTGATGGGCATACGGCTGGAGGGAAAAGCGGCTGTCACGGAATCACCCGGATCCTGGGCTGCGGCGCAGGAGGACGGCCTGTACGCCTCGCTGCCGGGATGGGGCCCGTCGCAGGAACGCACGGCAAAATCAGCGGGTGCCTGGTTTTTTTCAAGATCCTTTTGGCATTTTTCCAACACACGGCGCACGCGGTCCGGGTCAAAGGGCTTCAGGATGTAATTGTTTATCCCCAGCTCAAAGGCCCTGACCCCATACTGGGAGTAGGCGGTGGCAAACACAATCTGGGCGTCGGGGAGGATGCGCCTGACGGCGGCAGCCAGGGTGGTGCCCTCCATATCCCCCAGGCTGATATCCACAAATAGCAGGTCAAAGGTCTGGCGGCTGATGAGCTCAATGGCGGAGGCGCCGCTGTCAGCCTCCTCAATCTGGCTGTCCGGCATGGCCTCCATAATCTGGTGGACCAGTTCTTTTCTGGCGGGACGTTCATCGTCAATCACAGCTATCTTCATTGTTAGATTCCTCCGGTTTGATTTCATGGGACGGTGCAGGTATTTCTTCCGGTTCCAGAGGGATTTTAAACCAGACCTTGGAACCGGCTTCTGAGGTTTCGATTTTCAGACCGTTATCTTCCCCATATATGCTTTTCAGCCGTTTGTGTACATTGGACAGGCCCACACCCTTTCCCTGGCCGGTGTAAAGGCCCAGGACCACTTCTCTGGGGATACCCTGCCCGCGGTCAGCCACCGCGATTTCTGCCATGCCGTCCACGCTGTGGACGCTGATGGAGACGTGGCGGGCGCCGGTCCGGTCCCCGCCGTGGCGGACTGCATTTTCCACAAGGGGCTGGAGAATAAAGGAGGGAACTTTGCAGTTGAGGTCGTCCTCCACATCCAGCTCCACGACCAGCTTTTCCTCAAAGCGCGCCTGCTCCAGTTCCAGGTAACTGGCCACATGGTACAGCTCCGTGTGGAGACTCAGCATGTACTGGTCATTTTCCAGGGCCTGGCGGTAGTAGGAGGAAAGGGTCAGGATCAGTTCCCTGGCCCGGTCCGGATTCTCACGGCACACGCATGAAATGGTGTTTAACGCATTGTATAGGAAGTGGGGATTCACCTGGGACTGGAGGGCCTTGAACTCTGCTTTGCGGCGAAGCTGCTTCTGGTAATCCAGGTCGGACAGCTCCAGCTGGGTGGAGAAAAGGCGGGCCAGCTCCGAGGCAAAGTTCAGGTTGGACTGGGAGGTGTGCCAGTGCTTCTTTACCATCATGGTAAGGCTCCCCACTGGTTTGTCCATTTCGATGAGAGGGGCAGCCACAATGATGTGGTTCTTCAGGATATGGTACAGAGGATCGGTCTTTTCCACATAGGAAAAGGTGGTGGGCTTCCTGTCGTGGATGGAGCTTAGAATGGGTGTCAGTACGGCTTCATCCCGGAGGACATCGTACCAGTTTTCACCCTTCATGGCCAGGATTTTCTGGGCGTCCGTGATCATCACGGCCGCACAGGAGGTGGACTGGTAGATGATGTCCGCGGTGGCCTCCATGTCCGTTTTGCTGTACAGACCCTTTCTCAGGTGAGGCAGGCTCTGGTCCACAATTCCCATGGCCAGGCGCATCTTCTCCGCGAACTGGCTGTCCTCCTCCATGAACACCATGTTAAAGGTGCCGAGGAATACAACCATGCCCAGGGCGTTCATGATGATCATGGGAAAGGCGATGAGGTAAACCAGATCCAGGGCAGCCGGGAAGGGGCGGGAGATGAGAAGGATAATAACCATCTGTCCGATCTCAGCCAGAGCCGTAATAAGAAACACTCCGGCGCCGTCAATCTTGCCGGCTTTAAACCGTTTGGAGAAGGCGGAACCGATGAGGCCCTCCACAAAGGTGGAGACAGCGCAGCTCACGGCGGTAAAGCCTCCGATATCAAAGAGATACTGGTGAAGCCCTCCGATGACGGCGGCTCCGATTCCCACATAGGGGCCGCCTAAAAGACCGGCTGCCAGCACGCCGATAACCCTGGTGTTCACGATGGCGCCCTGGGCCCGGACCCCGGTGTAGGTGGAGAAAATGCTGACCAGTCCGAAGATGACCGCCAGGGCGGCCCTGCTACCCATGGCATGACTGTCCTCCAGCAGCATGGAATGCACCATGGGGAGCTTGGTTAGCATGGTGGCTATGAGCACCAGAAGACCAATATTTAAAAGCAGGTTAAAAAACATGGTATTGGACATGATGACCTCCTTGAATCGTTCTCACACCAGTATACCAAAAAATCAATCTTAAGAAAATCTTTAATTGTAAATCATGGAAGACTATGGTAATCTAATGGAGAAGATAACTGTATTAATATACTTAATACAGATAGAACACCGGGAGGATCAGGATATACCTGGCCCATGGGCTGGCATAAGCACACTGAGGCTTTTGGCAGGCATCCCGGCAGCGAGAACGGAGAGGGGGGAAGGACGGGATGATTGTACTGGATTACAGGGACAGCAGGCCGCTGTATGAGCAGGTGGCGGAGCGGCTCAGGGAGCTGATGTTTAAGGGCGCCCTGCCCCAGGACGCGCAGCTTCCATCTGTGCGCAGCCTTGCCACGGAGCTGTCCATCAATCCCAATACCATCCAGAGGGCGTATACGGAGCTGGAACGCCAGGGATATATTTATTCCATTAAAGGCAAGGGCAGCTTTGTTGCGGATAACAGCCGGATGAAGGCGGGGATTCTTCAGGAATGGAAGGGACATTTTAATGCCGCTGTGGAGGAAGGCATAAAGGTAGGCGTCACAGCGGGAGAGATGAAGGAAATGATTGATACGGCCTGCCAAAATCATGCCATGGAAAGGGGAGAGAGTAATGATTGAAGCAGTGAACCTGACAAAGCGGTTTGACGATATCGTGGCAGTGGACCACATAAGTGCCACCATATGGGACGGCAGCGTGTTCGGGCTCATCGGTACCAACGGAGCCGGAAAGTCCACCTTTTTAAGGCTGGCCAGCGGCGTCCTGAAGCCTGACGAGGGATGCATAACCATTGATGGGCATGAGGTATTTGAAAATATCCCGGCCAAGAAGCGCTTTTTCTATATATCGGATGAACAGTACTTCTTTAATAATACAACGCCGGCGGAGATGATGCGCTATTACAGGAAGGTGTACCAGGGATTTGACGAGGCGCGTTTCCACAAGCTGATGGGAAATTTCGGTCTGGACGAAAAGCGGAAGATTCATACATTTTCCAAGGGCATGAAGAAGCAGGTCTCCGTTATCTGCGGTGTGTGCGCGGGCACGGACTACCTGTTCTGCGACGAGACCTTTGACGGGCTGGACCCGGTGATGCGCCAGGCGGTAAAGAGCATATTCGCGGCGGATATGGAGGACAGGAACCTGACTCCCATCATTGCCTCCCATAACCTGAGGGAGCTGGAGGACATATGCGACCATGTGGGACTGCTTCACAAGGGCGGTATCCTCCTGTCAAAGGATTTGGATGACATGAAGCTTAACATCCACAAGATACAGTGTGTCCTTAAGCCGGATATGAAGCCGGAGGACCTGACGTCCCTTGACAAGGTAAAAGTGGAACAGAGGGGAAGTCTCTGCACCATTACGGTGCGGGGAAGCAGGGGCGAGGTGGAGGCTGTCATGGCTTCCTATGAGCCGGTATTCTTTGAGTGCATCCCCCTGTCCCTGGAGGAAATATTCATCAGTGAAACGGAGGTGGCTGGTTATGACATCAGGAAGCTTATACTTTAAGCTGCTAAAGGAGGATTTCAGGAGAAGGCTGTGGGCCGTTGCCCTGGTTTTTCTGGCATTTTTCTTCACCCTTCCCATTGGGCTGGCCCTGAACATGGAGAACGCAGCCAACTCCAATTATTTCAGGTACAATGATTACAAGCCATTTATCCAGGATGGCACCATGACCGACCTCCAGTACAAGACCAGGCTTCTGGAGCTGAAGACAGAGGTCGTGTTAAGCGGTGTGGAATACGGGAACGGCATGATTGCCTTTTTGATGATAACCGCGGCAGTGGTTATCGGCGTATCCAGCTTTGCTTATCTGCACAATAAGAAAAAGGTGGATTTTTACCACAGCATCCTGGTGAGGCGGGAGGCCCTGTTTGGAGCCCAGTTCTCAGGAGGCATAATTATGGTTGGCGCTGCCTATGGGGTCAATCTGCTTCTTCTCGCCGGAGTGGCCCTGTCCTACGGCGTGCCTGTGGGAAGGATACTGGGAACCATGGCCGGGAGCTGGGCCCTTAACATGCTGTATTACGCCCTCATGTACGGGGTGGCTGTGACGGCCATGATGATGACCGGAAATATCATCGTAGGCGTTTTGGGAACAGGCGTGTTCTTTTTCTTCCTGCCCGGAGTCATGATGCTTCTGGAATGGTACTGTGAAACATTTTTCGTCACCACGGCCAGACATATGTGGAGTTCCGTCCAATCGCCCTTTACATGGGGCATCAGGTATTTGTCCCCATTCAGTGCATATCTCAATTTCTTTGGATGGAGGATGAATGAACTGGCCAAACATGTACCGGAGCTTATCTGCACGGTCCTGGCATTTCTGGCAGTGGCCACACTGGCTCTGGAGCTGTACCGCAAACGTCCTTCGGAGGCGGCGGGCAAGGCCATGGCATTCAAGAAATCCATGCCCCCTGTCCGGATATTGCTGGTGCTTGGAATCGGTTTGGCGGGAGGCATGTTCTTCTGGTCGCTGCAGAGCAGGCTGCGCTGGGGACTGTTCGGAACCATGGTGTCGGTGGTGCTGACCCACTGTATCGTGGAAATTATTTATCATTTTGATTTTAAGAAGATGTTCTGCCACAGACTGCAGCTGGGATTGTGCCTTGCAGCCGGGATCCTGGTATTCTTAAGCTTCCGGTATGACTGGTACGGTTACGATTCCTATATTCCGTCCAAAAAAAATCGTGTCCGCCAGCCTGGATATCGGCGTGGACAGCAACTGGCTCTCGGATAAGACCTTTGAGACAGGCAGTGACGGAAAGCTGCAGATACGGTATACAGACCCCTATGAATATATAGAAGAAAACATGGTGCTCACCGATGAGGAGGCTGTCATGTCCATGGTGGAAGAGGGAAGGAAACGCGCCCTTGAGGGACGGGATGAGCGGCTGGGCATACGCAGGGCAGTGGCCCCCACGGACGTCTACCATTCCAACGCAGCCAGCTCCATCAGCTATATCGGAGGGGCGGACGGTCCCACCTCCATCTTTCTGGCCATGAAGACAGGCAGCAAAGAGGAGTCGGATCAGGAAAAATTTGAGACCAGTATGACTGTGTGCTACCGCCTGGCAAACGGCCGTGAGGTGAGGCGTACCTATTACCTGCCGCTGTCCGCCGTTATGGATTCCTATGAAGCCCTGTACAGACAGGACGCTTACAAGGAAAGCATGTACAGGATTTTAAGCCAGGAACCAGGACAGGTAAAGCAGGTGATGTACAGGGAGGCGGGGCAGCTCATGGATGTGAGCCGGGACAGCCGCGTCCAGGAGGCCCTGCTCAAGGCGTACCAGCAGGATATGAGGGAGCTGACCGTGGAGGAGCGGCTGGTGGAGATGCCTGTGGGCAGTCTTGTGTTTATGACTGACCAGGAGAATACCTATCTCCAGCAGCAGCGCCAGACAACCAGATCCGCCTTTGGCGGCATGGCCCGGTACCAGGTGGAGGATGTGAGCCAGTACTGGCCGGTGTACCCGTCCTTTGAGCGTACCATGGAGCTATTGAGGGAGCAGGGGATGGACCCGGGCACCCGCCTGGCGCCTGAGAAGGTGGAGCGCATCACATGTGAAGTGCAGAATTATTTTTATGAACAGCAGGGAGAACTGCCGGAAGGAGAGGCCCTGGCAGAGCTTCAGAAAATCAATCCCAACTACAGGGAGGACGGTTCCCTGGTGATTGAGGATTCCGCTGCCATCCGCCTGCTGTTAAAAGCCTTTGCGGAGGATGACAGCTGCCGTATGAATTATCTGTGCGAGACAGTGGAGGGAGGCCCCTATTGTACCATAAGGACAGAGAATGAAATGGGAGTGGGAGGAATGCTCATAAAGAACAGAATCACTCCGGAGATAGCGGAACTCTTTGCCGGCATTCCTTTGTATAACGGGAAGTAGACGGATAGGAGAGGACGGAACACAAAAGCAGGGAATCAATCACGTTTCAGTGAGTTGTTCCCTGCTTTTGTCATTGCTTCTGTCTGATTTCCTTTGATATCGCTGAAACACATCTGTTTCAGGAGGAACATCCCCCGCATCCGCTACACCCGCCATGGGCTTCCCGGGCAGTTCCGAACACCTGCTCATGGAGGCGCCGCCCCGTAGGGGTGGCAGCCAGGCCGCCCTCGGCTGTCTCCTTTAAGGTGGAAGACATGGCGTCTCCCACCTTCTTCATGGTCCAGATGACCTCGTCGGCAGGGATTGCGCTTTCAATGCCGGCCAGGGCCAGCTCCGCGGCCACAAAGGCGCCGGCCACGCCGGAAGCATTGTGCTTGATACAGGGAATCTTCACCAGCCCTGCTACCGGGTCGCATACAAGGCCCAGTATGTTCTTGATGGCAATGGCGATGGCATGCTCCGCCATTTTCGGGGTACCGCCTGCCAGCTCCACGATGGCAGCGGCGGCCATGGCGGCGGCAGAACCGCACTCGGCCTGACATCCGCCCTGGGCTCCTACCAGGGAGGCATTGTTGGCAATGACCATGCCTACGGCGGATGCAGTGAACAGGGCCATGACGCAGTCCCTTTCCGGAATCTGCTTTTCGGCCTGCATGGTCAGCAGGGCGGCGGGAAGGATGCCGCAGCTTCCTGCTGTGGGGGCAGCCACAATCCGCCCCATGGCCGCATTGAGCTCCGAGACAGCCAGGGCCCGGTACAGGGCGCCGGAGAGAAAGGACCCGGTCAGGCTTTTTCCGCTTTCCGATATTTGGCGCATCTTATAGGCGCTGCCGCCGGTCAGCCCGCTGGTGCTTTTTAGGTCTTTATCACAGCCGGGCCCGATGCACTCTGCCATGACCTGGTAATTTTTCCGCATGTGTTCATAGATAGATTCCTCAGTCTGTTCCATCTGCTCTGCCTGCTGCCTCAGGACGATGGCAGAGATGGGAAGGGCGCTTTCTTCGGCGGCCGCTACGATGGATGCCACTGAGGAGTAATTGAATTCAGGTTCCATAAATATAAATCCTCCTGTAATTGTAGGTTTCATCAGCTATATGGGCTGAAGCATGGTGCTGGAGAAAATGTTGGGAAGCACTTTGATTTTTTCGTTGAGCTCCGGTCCGAAGCTGCCGTCAATCTCAATGGTCATCACGGCCTCGCCGCCCCGGCTCTGCCTGGACAGCCGGAAGTTGCAGATGTTCACCCCTGCGTCGGCCATGACTTCCGTGACAGAGGCAATGGTGCCGGGCGCGTCGCGGTGGAGCACAATCAGGGTGGTGTGCTGGCCGGTGATGGATACCTCCATGCCGTTGACTTCCTTTACAAGTATATTGCCGCCGCCGATGCTACTTCCCAAAAGGGAGACCGTGTTGCCCGCGGCGTCGGTCAGGGTGACCCTGGCCGTATTGGGATGGGCCCCGTCGATGTCGCCTGTGACAATGTTTACCTCCAGCCCCTGTTCCCTTGCCAGCTCCGGCGCCCTGCATATACGGCTGTCGTCTGTGGCCATTCCCATGATGCCGGCAATGAGGGCCTTGTCCGTGCCGTGGCCCTTATAGGTCTTTGCGAACGAGCCGTGGAGGAAAATGTCCGCCTTCACGGCCGGCGCTCCCAGCAGTGCCAGGGTTATCCGGCCGATTCTGGCCGCCCCGGCCGTGTGGGAGCTGGAGGGGCCAATCATCACAGGCCCCAGGATATCAAATACATTCATGATGTTCTGCCTTTCTGTTATTCGTTTGTCTGTATGATGCATCTGCATCAAGCACCTGTTCCGGCGCATTCATATGATTTGTCAGGCAATGATGAGCTTTGCCCCGGCTCTGCGGATCTGGCTTTCCATCTGGGGGGAGATGCCGGAATCTGTCACAATGGTATCTACCTCCTCAAAGGGACAAATCTTAAGCAGACTGGCCTTTCCGAACTTGGTGGAGTCAGCCAGGACAATGGTACGGGTGGCAGAACGGTGCATCTGGTTCTGTATCCGTATCTCGCTCAGCCTCTGGTCCGTACATCCGATGACAGGGTCAATACCTGTCACGGTCATGAACATGATGTCGATATGAATGCTTTCCAGTGTGGAGGAGAATTCATTGACCAGGGTATATTCATCCCGGTTCAGAATACCGCCGGTGAGAATGATGGTAATACCGGGATTTTCAGCCAGCATCAGGGCGTTCTGGATGGAGTTGGTCACCACGGTGAGACTGCGGAACCGTTCCTTTAATACAAGCGCCATCATCTGGCTGGTGCTTCCGTAATCCAGGGCAATGCCCTGTCCTTCACTGCCCAGCCCTGCCGCCGTTGACGTGATGGCCGCCTTTTGCTCCAGGTTCTGGGAGTTTCGGATCTGCAGGGAAATATATCCCCCCGGAATATCCGACGATTTTCCGGAATCCGCAGGGACAGCGCCTCCGTGTACCCTGGACAGGCGTCCCTGGCTGTCCAGATACTCCAGGTCCTTGCGGATGGTTTCTGAGGAAACGCCCATCAGCTTCACCAGTTCGGCTGTATGTACGATTCCGTCTTTATCTAAAAGCTCCAGAATCTTTGTATATCGCTGTTTTGCCAGCATATGTTTTAACCCTCCTCTCTGATGCTTTTCTTACATGAGTCAATCACAACTTATTATATCCCAAAATCCCAAAATGGAAAAGTGAAAAGTGCAATAATTCCCAAGTTAATCCCAAAAATGCCCGGCTGGGCCGGCGAAAAAGTGTTGGGAAAAACTTGCGTTTAAAAGGACCGATTTCATTATAACCAACATATTCGCAATTTTATAGATGCGAAATGCACAAAAAGCCAACAAATAATTTGGTATAATTGCGAAAAAATTTGATATTATTGCGAATTAGCTTGAAAACCCAACTAAAAGCAGATATACTAAGTCTGTAGCAAGGCGGAGGTGTCTTGCAGGGAATGAGAGGTACCGTTTATGGAGTGGGTACCAGATACACACAACGAAAGGAGATTTAATAGATATGAGTAATGAAACAAGAGCGAAAATCGTAAAAGCAGCACCCAACCGCTGGCTGGTGTTCTGTATCCTCACATTATCAGGAGGTATTGCATTCAAGCTTTCGTCCATGAAGGACATGTTCTATATGCCCATGCAGCAGTTTATGGGACTCAGCAACACCCAAATCGGCGGCGCCTTAAGTGCTTACGGCATCGTGCAGACCATCGGCCTCATTGCAGGTATTTACATCTGCGATATGTTCAGCAAGAAATATATGATTGGCGGTTCCCTGATTGGACTTGGAATCGTAGGCGTGTATCTTTCCACCTTCCCCGGATATTGGGGATTTTTAGCAGCCTTCGGCGTCATGGCTATCCTGGGTGAGGTTACATACTGGCCCGTACTGTTAAAGGCCATCCGTCTCCTGGGAGATGAGAAAACACAGGGACGTATGTTTGGTTTCCTGGAAATGGGGCGCGGCATCGTGGATGTCATCATCGCATCCTCTGCCCTGGCTATCTTCAAGGCCATGGGAGAAGGTGCGGCGGCACTGAGGGGCGGACTCTTATTCTTATCAGCAGTCACGGCAGCAGCCGGCGTTCTCTGTCTGATTTTTGTTCCAAATGATGAAAAGCGCGTGGATAAAACCGGCAAGGAAGTCAACAAGGCACAGGCTGCGTTCGGCGGCATGATGCAGGCGGTAAGGAGTGTTGATATTTGGGCTGTTTCTTTGAACGGTTTTACGGTATACTGTATTTATTGCGGACTTACATATTTTATTCCTTTCCTGAACCAGATTTATTTCCTTCCTGCAACCGCGGTGGGAATGTACGGAATCATCAACCAGTACGGCCTTAAGATGGTAGGCGGGCCAATCGGAGGCTTTATGTCCGATAAGGTGCACAAATCCTCTGCAAAGCATATCCGCGCAGGCTTTGTGGTATGTATTATCGCCATGGCGCTGTTTTTGATGGTGCCTCACGAATCCCTGGGACAGGGCGGCAACTGGATGATTGGCGCGGCATGTACACTGGCATTTGGAGCCATCGTATTTACCATGAGAGCCGTGTTCTTTGCACCAATGGACGAAGTCAAGGTTCCAAAGGAGATTACAGGAGCAGCTATGAGCCTTGCATCCCTGGTCATCTACCTTCCCAATGCATTTGCATATGTAATGTACGGCAGTTTTCTTGACAGATATCCGGGCATGGCAGGATTCAGGATTGTATTCAGCGTCATGATTGGATGGGCGGTTATCGGCGTGGGAGTGTCCACATTCCTGATTCACCGTATCAAGAAGTGCCAGGCAGCAGCTAAGGCGGAGTAAGTCTGCGGACTGATTTTGACAGAAGGACGGTATGAATATATGAAGGAATATCATGGTTTTAAAAATTGCGGCAACTGGTATAAGGGAAATATCCACAGCCATACCACGGTGTCGGACGGCATGCTCACTCCGGAGCAGTCAGTCAAGCTTTACAAGGACAACGGGTATCATTTCCTGTGTTTTTCTGAGCATGACATATTTACAGACTACCGGGAGCAGTTCAACACGGAGCATTTCATCATAGTGCCGGCCGTGGAGAGCAGTGTGGTGCTGTACCGGGCAAAGGGCACAAACGAGCGCTATAAGATACATCACCTCCACGGAATACTGGGGACACAGGCCATGCAGGATGCGGCCCCCCAGGGAACCTACGGACACATGCAGTACATCCCTCCCATGAAATTTTTCGGGGAGTGGACCGGCCCGGAGGCTGCCCAGAAGGTGGCTGACATGCTGAGGGACCACGGCTGTGTGACCACCTACAATCATCCGATCTGGAGCCGTGTGACAGAGGAGGAGTTCATCCACACCGAGGGCATCAGCTCCCTGGAGATATTTAATTTCAATACGGTGCAGGAATCCAATACCGGCTACGATGTGACATACTGGGACAGGATGCTGCGCATGGGTAAGAAAATCAATGCATTTGCCAGCGACGACAACCACAACGAAGGACTGTTTGAGGATTCCTGCGGCGGCTGGATCTGCGTGCAGTCTCCCGACCTGAGCCATGACGGCATTGTACAGAATTTTATGGACGGCAATTACTATTCATCATCCGGCCCGGAGATGTATGACTGGGGCGTACGGGACGGCAAGGTATGGATTGACACATCCAATGTGAATCATGTAAACTTTGTATGCGGAAATATCATCAATGACGGGACCATGGTTCTGGGTGAGCGGTTCAAGGATACCCTGAACCACGCGGAATATGCCTTAAAGGGTCATGAGACCTATATACGTGTGGAGGCAGTGGACAAATACGGACGCACCGCATGGACGAATCCCATCTATTTGGAATGGTAATCAGGTACTAAAGGAGGAATGGAAGAATGAAAGAGCTTCAGCAGATTCTTACGACCTTTGACGACTGGCTGTGGGGCAACTGACTGTTGTTTGTGCTTCTTGGAGTGGGTCTTTTGTATACAATCATAACAGGAGGCATACAGATACGGCGTTTTGGATACATCATAAGAAAGACAATCTGGGAGCCCATTCTCTCAAAAAGCAAGGAATCCAAAGAAGCAGGAACCATATCTTCCTTCCAGGCCTTGTGCACGGCAGTGACATCCTGCGTGGGAAGCGGCAACATCGTGGGCGTGTCCACAGCCGTGCTGGCAGGCGGCATGGGAGCCATCTTCTGGATGTGGGTGGCTGCCTTTGTGGGAATGGCTACCAAATACGGTGAGATCATACTGGGTATGCTGTACCGCGAGAAGAATGAAGAGGGAAATTACGTGGGCGGTCCCATGTACTACATCAAAAAGGGACTGCACGCGCCCTGGCTGGCTGTGCTGTGCGCCTTCTTCATGGTGACCCAGATTATCGGAGGCAATTTCATCCAGTCCAACACCATAAGCGGCGTCATGAAGGAAAATTTTGGCGTTCCCTATCTCACAACGGGAATCGCCCTTGTACTCATTATCTTTGTGATTACCCTGGGCGGCCTGAAACGTCTGGCCCATGTGGCCCAGAAGCTGGTTCCTTCCATGGCACTCATCTATGTGGTGGGCGGACTTCTCATCATCATCGCCAACATTACCAAGGTGCCGGGCGTGTTCGTGGATATTTTCACCGGAGCCTTCGGCCTCAGGGCCATGGCAGGCGGCGCCATGGGGTCCATGCTGATTGCCATGCAGAAGGGAGTGGCCAGAGGCCTGTACTCCAACGAAGCAGGCGAGGGATCCGCGCCGGTTATCCACTCCGCGGCCCAGGTAAACCATCCGGTGGAACAGGGCATAACAGGCGTGGCCGAGGTATTCTTAGACACCTTTGTCATCTGTACCATCACAGGCCTTGTGCTGGGAGTCACCGGCGTGCTGGATTCAGGCGCACCGGGAAACGTACTGGCCATCAACGCCTTTGCCAGCGTGTGGGAACCCCTGCGCTATGTGGTGGCTGTCTGTCTCCTGATGTTCTCCTCCACCACCCTGATGAGCCAGTGGTACTTCGGGTTCGTGGGCCTGAACTACATATTCGGCGCCAAGGTAGCCGATAAATTCAAGTACGTATTCCCATGCTTCTGCATCATCGGAGCACTGGCGGAGATCGAACTGGTGTGGGTCATCCAGGACGTAGCCCTGGGACTTCTCACCATACCAAACCTAATCGCCATGGTGGCGCTGGCGCCCCAGGTGAGGAAGGCTACGAAAGAATATTTTGGGTAGGAGATTGTTACGCGGACGGGTGTAGGGGTCGCGTCCGTGAGAGGCGGGAACGCAGCCCGGGAGGTGGCCGTTTCCGCAGTGGGAGAGACTAAGGGG
>JAJQEA010000308.1 GCA_021201905.1 Clostridia bacterium | reverse complement strand
GTGTTATGGCAGCTAACCAGTGGGTAGCTATCGACAACGAGGATGCAGGACAGGACGATGAGCCGGATCATTACTGGTATTATTTCCAGGCCAACGGCAAGGCATTGACCCAGGGCGATAGTGACAAGGTTTCCCTGAAAACAGTCAACGGCAAAAAGTATGCCTTTGACGATGAAGGCAGGATGCTGTTTGGCTGGGTAGATGAAGACAACGCTGAGCGCGTTGACGATACGGACGGCGACGGCTTTAAAGAAGGCACCTACTATTTCGGCGGCGAAGATGACGGCGCAATGACCGTTGGCTGGTTACAGCTCGATGTTACTTATGATGAGGCCACCAACGACGATTATAAGTATACCGCTCCTGTGTTTAACGATGATGAGGACCAGACACGTTGGTTCTACTTCAAGTCCAATGGTAAGAAAATTTATGCTGAAGACGGGGACCGCACAAAGGATAAAACCATCAACGGCAAGAAATATGCCTTTGACGAGTACGGCGCAATGGTAGCTGAATGGTCTCTGGACGAGGGAGATCTGCCAGGCAAGAGCCTTGCATCCTACTCTGATGCTGTAGGATCCGGCGACGTTAATGCCGGAACAGCCAGCGCTTCCAATATCATAACCGGCAAGGCCTTTAATGCCAAGTACAGTGAGGCATGGAAATACTTCAGCAATGTTGACGACGGCGCCCGCGTAAGCAAGGGCTGGTTCAAGGTAGTTCCTGCTGAATATCTGAACGACGAGAAATACGATGATGATGAGGACTACTGGTACTACGCAGACGGCAGCGGCAATCTGTACGCCGGTGAGTTTAAGACCATCAAAGGCAAGAAGTATGCGTTCCGCGATGACGGCCGTATGATTGACGGACTGAAGTTCATCTATGAAGACAAGGATGCCCAGAGCCTGATTGTATGGGCTGATGACGATGATCCTTACAGATTTGACTCCGAGGATGACTTTGATGATAATGCTCCTCTCTATGAGGCAGCCGGATACTACTGCTACTACTTCGGCGGCGACGATGACGGTGCCATGAGGACTAATAAGAGCACAATTGAGATTGATGGAGAAAACTTCAACTTCTACTTCGAGAAATCCGGAGGAAAGAAGGGCGCCGGCTTAACAGGCGAGAAGGACGATAAGTTCTACCAGTCAGGCAAGCTGCTGAGGGCTGATAGTGATGATAAGTACTCTGTTGTCCAGAGACAGTTAGTGAGGAAAACAGATGGAACCATAGGCAGCGAGCTTGAGGTAGTTACCACTAAAGACAGCACTACCATTGAAGTTTACAATATGCTGGAGGATGTTGATGAATTACTGTCCGTAACTAAAGATGCAGATATCGAAATCTTAACCATTGACGACCTTTATTCATCTGCTTACTCAGACACGGCTGATTCTATTCTGAAGGCAGCAAACATTAATAAGGATTTGGAAGACCTGAGAGAGGTTTACATCTTCGGTACTAAGGACGAGAATGGCAACTTTAAGGCATCTGAGCTGAATATCAAGGATTACTTCCTGGTAAATACATCCGGTAAGGTACTTGACAGCAAGGGCAGACATAAAGACGGCAGCGATTACTACTACGCTCTGACCAGCAGCGGTAAGATTGCCGGTATCTATGTAGAGGATTAATCCAAACTGCGGGAAGCTGATGCTGCAGATTAATTAGTAATATAAGGGGGAAGCGTTATGACTGATTTAGTTAATTGTCATAACGCTTTCTTTTATTATCCAATTCATAATGACAACAGGAGGACTCTATTTTGTTAAAAAAAATTGCAATATTGGGAATGGCCCTGATGTTAGGCCTCTCTTCTTCCACTGCTGCCTTTGCAGACCAGACAGAGACATCAATCACAACCATGGAGAACTGCGGGGCTTTTCTTTTTGAATGGAGGCCCGTGGACTGCGGCGACGGTCATTATTTTGCCATATTAGTAGGCGGAAATACTATAAGTGAAAGTGATGTCATCTTAAACAGAGGTTATGATTACCCTTATACCTTTGACTATACGGTTCCCCGTCCATGGGGCGAGGTTCCCCAGTTAGTTAATATAGACGGTATCTGGGGTATCCCTGAAAACTGGGCCATCCTTCCGGAAGGAAGCCAGCCCACACTTCGCATCACGCTTGTTACAAATAATAACATACTTCCCACCAAGGAACGATACATTGATGTAGTCAGCCTGCCGCGGAGTATTAATTCCAGGGACCTGCCAGCCGAAGTACGGAAATATTTAATCAATGTGGACGGTTCTGACGCCGGTGCCTATGACGGCACCATCACAGCCGGATGGGAAGAGGAAGACGGTTTATGGCGTTACCGGAAATCAGATAATACCTATGTCTCAAACACATGGCTTAAACTGGATGACAAACAGTACTACATGAACCAACAGGGCATCATGCTGGCCGACACCATTACCCCCGACGGCTATTATGTAAATGCAAAGGGCGAGAAAACAGGTTACATACCCGGCTGGCTCCAGGACGGCGCAAGCTGGAAATATGTGAGGAAAAACGGATACTATGCAGCCAATCAATGGATTCAGGACATGGATGGAAAGTGGTACTATTTTGACATGGCGGCTGTCATGCTGGCGGATACCACTACTCCTGACGGCTATTATGTGGATGCCAGCGGTGTATGGGATGGCCAGCCAGCCTCTGCTGTCATAAACGGTGAAAATCCCGGTCCAGGAGTGGACACATCTGCTCATACTGAAGAATAATCCTGCTTTTTCTACTGCGGCACTGATAAGCGGCAACCGGGGTACCATTTTGGTACTCCTCTGCCGCTTATCATTTTATCCGGAAGTTAGACATTTTCCTTCTATTTGTCTATACTTTTGTGTCTATCGTCTAATTTTCATGAATAATCTATCGAAATTTGTTCATCAATAGACAAATAAATGAAACTGTATATTTATTTTTGAGGAATCCTGAGCTAATATATTTGTTAAAAAATGAAAGGAGCAAAATTATAATGGAACCCATGGAGTCCCCGAATTTCTTGGAACATGCTGAACTTCTGGATGAAAATACCCCTCATTATCTCAATGCGTTTCACAAATATCTAATCCAGCATAACATGTCCCCTAATACAATCACTGCCTACATCTATAGCGTAAGGCATTTTTTTTACATACTATGAACAGCTTAATTCCAATAATGTCAGCCTATACAAGGTATACCTCTTAGACCATTACCAGCCCCAAACTGTCAACATGCGCATCCGCGCTCTGAATTGTTTCTTAAAATTCCAGGGCATCAGTGATTACAGAATACGCGCTCTCCGGCTTCAGCATAAAAAATATACGGACTACATCATAAGCCAGGCTGATTACGAATATCTGAAGTGCCGGCTCCGCGAAGATGAGCAATATATCTTCTATTTTATCATACGGTTCATCACTGCTACCGGGGTCCGTGTCAGTGAATTGGTCTCTTTTCAAATACAAGATGTCATAAACGGATATAAAGACATCTATTCAAAGGGAAATAAGATGAGATGCGTTTATATCCCTACCGCTCTGCAGGAGGATACACTCCGATGGCTGGAATCTGAATCCAGAAAAAACGGGCCTCTGTTTCTGAGTCACCTCAAACGGGGCATTTCTGTCTCCGGCATCCGCTCTCAGTTAAAAACATTTGCATACCGGTATCACCTTGACCCAAAGGTAGTATATCCCCACTCTTTCCGGCATCGTTTTGCTAAAAATTTCATCGAAAACGGCGGAGATATTGCTTTCCTGTCCAATCTCCTGGGGCATACCAGTATAGAGACTACCCGCATCTATCTGAGGCGGAGCAGTACGGAACAGTCACTCATTGTAAATCAGATTGTAGACTGGTAATGGAACGAAAGGTGTGCTCAACATGAATACTACTATACAGGAAATAAATGAACCGGCCTTCCATGCCTACCTGAAAAAAAGCCCAGGCCTCTCCTAATACAATTCGCAGCTGCCTGGCTGCCTACAGGCTTTATCATTCCCTGTACAATGACCTGGCAGTCAATCATCTGCTCTGCTTTAAAGACTATCTTATCAAGCACTACAAAGCATCCACAGTGAACAACCGAATATACGGAATCAACCGTTATCTGGACTTCCTTGAAGAGATTTACGGCAGCCAAATGATTCACTTCCGGCTGACTGTTATCCGTACCCAGCAGGCAGCCTTCCTGGATAATATCATTTCCAAGGAAAACTATGAAACATTTAAGAAAAGACTTAAGGACAGCGGAAATCTGCTGTGGTATTTTGTTGTACGCTTCCTGGCCTGTACCGGAGCCAGGGTCAGTGAACTGGTTCAGATTAAAGTGGAACACCTGTACTTGGGCTATATTGATCTCTATACAAAGGGCGGTAAAATCCGCCGTCTGCATTTTCCTGATGCTTTGTGCCAGGAAGCCCTGGAATGGCTGTCCGCAAAAGGCCAGGTTTCCGGTTTTTTGTTTGTCAACCGCAAAGGAAACCAAATTACTGCCCGCGGAATCAGCAGCCAGCTCAAGGCCCTGGCCATACGCTGTAATATTCCGCCTGAAACAGTATACCCCCACTCCTTCCGCCACAGGTTTGCAAAAAATTTTCTTGAAAAGTTTAATGATATCTCCCTGCTTGCTGATTTAATGGGCCACGAAAGCATTGAAACAACCCGCATCTACCTAACAAAATCAACACAGGAGCAGCGGGAGCTGATTGACAAAATAGTTACCTGGTAATATTTTGCACCGTTATTCTGCTATAAATATACGGAAATTCCGGCGGTCCTGACCGGCCGCCGGATATCTCCCGCCTTACCCGGAACAGAAATATTATAGACCCCCACCTCTTACATTTTCCGAAGATATCAATTACTATATTATTTACTGGAAAAATTAACCACACAAAAGAGGAGGTATTACATCATGACAGCAACACCAAAATTAACGTCCAATCACGCGTTAGACCAGTTTCAAAAATATCTCATGACCCATAACAAATCTCCAAATACCATCTGTGTATACCGTTATGCGGTAGAACAGTTTTATCATCTGTATCCCCAGCTGACCCCACGCAACCTCCAGCTTTACAAGGTATATCTTCTGGAACATTACCGGCCCCAGACCGTGAACCTGCGCATCCGGGCGCTGAACTGCTATATGGAGTGCAGGCAGGCCTCCATCACTCCCATATCCATGATAAAGGTGCAGCAGAAAACATATCTGGATAAGGTTATCAGCCAGGCTGACTATGAATACCTGAAACGGCGCCTGGCGGAGAGCGAGGAGTATACTTACTATTTTATTGTGCGTCTCATCACTGCCACCGGAGTGCGCGTCAGCGAGTTGATTACCTTTCAGATTGAGGATGTCCATGCAGGACATAAGGATATCTATTCAAAGGGCAATAAAATGAGGCGCGTCTATATCCCCCGCGGCCTGATTCATGAACTGCAGGAATGGCTGTCCGCCACCCACCGGAACACCGGCCCCCTGTTTCTCAACCGCTTTCACGCTCCCATCTCCCCATCGGGCATACGGGCTCAGTTCAAGGTATTCGCGGCCCGGTACGGCCTGGACCCGGAGGTCGTGTATCCCCATAGCTTCCGGCACCGGTTTGCCAAAAACTTTATAGAAAAATGCGGGGATATATCCCTTTTGTCCGACCTCTTGGGACATGAAAGCATTGAAACCACCCGTATCTATCTTCGCCGCAGCAGCAGCGAGCAATACAGGATTGTCAACAAAGTAGTGGACTGGTAGGGGGGACGGGTATGAAGGAACTTAGCATAAGCATAATTCATGGCGGCAGCTGTCACCCCCAGACAGAATCTGCCATGCATAATCCTGACACTTATCAGGCAAACTTACAGTATTTCCATGATTTCCTGCAAAGGCGGGGCTCCTCTGCAAATACCATCGACTCCTATCTCACCTCTGTCCGGCATTTTCACTGTCTGTACCGTGATGTTACCGTGGAGAATCTCCAGTCTTACAAAACATGGCTTATGGAACGCTACAAACCCAGCGCAGTGAACACGCGTATCTATGGAATCAACCAGTATGTGGCGGCCCTGCAGTCCGACGGATACGGCGAGGATACCGGTGCATGCCCCTTGGCTGCTTCCATTGACTTTCTGGAACCCTATAAGCTTCCATCTGTCAGGCATCAGCAAAAGCCCTTTCTCAACAATGTCATATCCAAAAAGGATTATGAACGCCTTAAACGCGGACTGAAGCGGGATAACAACATGTTCTGGTATTTTGTGGTCCGCTTTCTGGGCGCTTCAGGCGCCAGGGTCAGCGAACTGATTCAGATTAAGGCGGAGCATATCCGGATCGGCTGCATGGACCTGTACTCCAAGGGCGGAAAGGTGCGCCGCATCTATTTCCCGGAAAAGCTCTGCGAGGAAATGCTTGCCTGGCTGGACAGCCGTCAGATACAGACCGGTTTTATCTTCACCAACAGGAGGGGAAATCCCATTACCCCCAGAGGCATAAGCAGCCAGCTGAAGGTGCTGGCAAAAAAGTACCGGATTTGCCCTGATACCGTCTACCCCCACTCCTTCCGGCACCGGTTTGCCAAAAATTTTCTGACAAAATTCAATGATATTTCCCTTTTGGCCGACCTTATGGGCCATGAGAGCATTGAGACCACGCGAATCTATCTGACCCGTTCCTCCGATGAACAGAGAGAGCTTATTGACAGAATTGTCACATGGTAGATTGCATTTTTGTCAAAAAAACAGTATCATATAAGAAACTCGCAAAGGATGGTTTATATGTACGAATATACCTGGTATCAATGGCTTACGTTCTTTTTTATATACTGCTTTTTCGGATGGATGTTTGAATCCACATATGTTTCCGCGAAAACAGGCCGCTTTGTAAACCGCGGTTTCCTGCGCCTTCCCATGCTCCCCCTTTACGGAACAGGCGCCGTTATGATGTTGTGGGTATCTCTTCCTGTGAAGGATAACCTGTTCCTGGTGTACCTGGCGGGCGTCATCGCCGCCACCATTCTGGAATACGTCACCGGCTGGGGTATGGAAAAGCTGTTTAAGATGAAATACTGGGACTACAGCAACCAGAGATTTAACGTGAAAGGATATATCTGCCTCAGCTCCTCCATTGCCTGGGGTTTTCTGACCATTTTTCTTACAGAGGTGGTGTACCGCCCCATCGAACACTACGTCCTGGGCCTGCCTGTCATGGTCAACATTGTCTTTGTGCTGATAACATCCCTGCTGTTTGCGGCGGATACGGCTGAGTCCGTAAAAACCGCCCTGGATTTGGCCAAGGTGCTGGATGCCATGACGGACATGCGGGCCGAGTTGGACGATATACAGGTACAGATGGCCCTGTTAAAGGCGGAGACCAGCGAGCGCGTTGCCGAGGCCAGAGAGGAAGCGGCTGCCAGACTCAGCCGGATGAAATCGGGAGCTGCCAGCCATGCGGCCGCCCTTAAGGATGACACGGCTGAGCGCCTGAATGAACTGGTGGAGAACACCGTGGAGAGAATGAGCGGATTCGTGGAAGGCACCGCTGAAAAAATGGGCGGGCTGGTGGAAAACACAGCCGAAAAGGTGGCCCGCACAGCGGAACGGCTGTCAGAGCTTACGGAGGATGCGGCTGCCAGGGTGTCCGGTACCCTGGCCCAGCGCGGGGAGGACGCCCAGCAGGCAATACAGCGTGATGAGCTTAACAAAAATGCGGTCCAGGAGCGCGGGGATAAACTGGCCGCCCTGTCGCAGCGCCTTGCATCCATTTCCGAAAAACGCCATATGCTGTCAAGCCATATGGATTTCTACCGCAGAGGCATACTGAAGGGCAATTCCACCGCCACCTCCTCCCGATTCGCGGAAGCGCTGAGGGAGCTGCGTGAAATTGCTGACAAAAAGAATTCGAATGAACGCCATGTTAAATAGCATTCTGATTAGCATTCTGCTATGTAAGAAATAAAAACATACCCTGGTAGTTTGACACAGCTGCATTTTCTGCGTCCCGCTATCAGGGTATGTTTTATTATATGATTATTACACGATTATTCCATGGTTATTACATCATCTTATCCACCATGGCCATCACGGCTGCGCCCAGTGCCTCAGACCTGGCGTCGGCATCCTCCATGGAGCTGCCCTTGATACCATAGTAGAACTTAATCTTAGGCTCTGTTCCGGACGGTCTCACACAAATCCATGCTCCGTCGTTTAAATCATAGTACAGCACATTGGAGGAAGGAAGGCCTGTGGGCTTTATCTCACCGGTAGCCACATCCTTTATGGTGTCCAGCTTGTAATCCCTGGCAGACACTACCTGGTAGCCGCCCACCTCTTTTGGCGTATTATTCCTGAGTGTCTCCATGATAGACTGAATCTTGGCCAGGCCCTCGATGCCGGATAAGCCGATAGACTTAACAGTATCTTTGTAATAGCCGTACTTCTCATATATGGCAACCATGGCATCCCACAGGGTCATGCCCTTCTGCTTGTAGTAAGCGGCCGCCTCGCAAAGGGCCGCTGTAGCGGAGATGGCGTCCTTGTCACGGGCATAGGTGCCAATGAGGCATCCGTAGCTCTCCTCCATACCAAAGAGGTAGGTGCCGTGGCCTGTCTTTTCATTCTTTAATACCTGCTGTCCTATCCACTTGAAACCGGTCAGCACTTCAATCAGTTCGCAGCCGTATTCCTTTGCAACCGCGTCAATCAGGTTGGTGGAGACAATGGACTTGATAACCTGCCCGTCCTCCGGAATCTTGCCTGCCGCTTTTTTCTGGCTCAGAACATACTCGCACAGAAGGGATCCGGACATGTTGCCTGTCAGAGGGATGTACTCTCCCGACGCAGCGTCCTTCACGTATACGCCCAGACGGTCCGCATCCGGATCCGTGGCCAGAACCAGGTCCGCATCCTTCTCCCTGGCCAGCTTAAGACCCAGGGTAAATGCTTCCGCAGCCTCCGGGTTCGGATAGCTTACCGTGGGGAAGTCCCCGTCCGGCAGTTCCTGCTCAGGTACTACATATACATGGGTGAAGCCCAGTTCCTCCATCACTCTTCTGGCCGGAAGGTTTCCCGTGCCGTGAAGGGGTGTGTACACGATGCTGATCTGGTCCTGCATCTCGTCAATGGCCTTCTGGTTCACCACCTGGGCCTTGACCTGGGCAATATACTTGTCGTCGATTTCCCTGCCGATAACCTCGTACTTGCCTGCTGCCGCGGCAGAAGCCTCGTCTGTGGTCTTGACCGTGGACAGGTCCTCTATGGCCAGTACCTCCTCTGTCACGCCCTTGTCGTGAGGCGGAGTGAACTGGGCGCCGTCCTCCCAGTATACCTTGTATCCGTTGTACTCAGGCGGGTTATGGCTGGCCGTGATGTTAATACCGGCTATGCATCCCAGTTCCTGCACCGCAAAGGACAGTTCAGGAGTCGGACGCAGGGACTCGAACTTGTATGCCTTGATTCCGTTGGCTGCCAGTGTCATGGCTGCCTCCATGGCAAATTCCGGAGACATATGGCGGGAGTCGTATGCAATGGCCACGCCCTTATCTGCTCCGCCCTGCTTGATGATGTAGTTGGCAAGGCCCTGGGTGGCACGTCTCACCACATAAATATTCATCCGGTTAATGCCGGCGCCAATGACACCGCGCAGTCCTGCTGTTCCGAACTCCAGATCCATATAAAAACGCTCTTTAATCTCGTTCTCGTCACCCTCAATGGCGCGAAGCTCTGCTTTTGTGTCCTCATCAAAATAGGGGTTTGATAACCATTCCTGGTATATCTTCATGTAATCTTTCATTTTATACTCCCTCCTGAATGTGATATTCCCTGCATGACCTGCCGGCATTCCCGCTGCAGCACAGGCGGAAATGCCGGTTTGCAGCGTATTTTCTGATTAAGATTATACTATATCAAACCAGAAAAAGGAAGTACAACCCTCTATTATTTTTCGTCAGACACAGCCTTCACAGTCCGCTTTCAGGCGCTTCAGGAAGCTGTTCCTGGCCTGCTGCTGTTCCTCCAGGCCCCGCAGCTTGTCGGTGTTGCGGGCCGGTATCCAGGCCTTGTTGGCGTTGTAGTAAAAATTCAGCTGTTTCCAGTATTTTTCAGGATAAAGAAACAGGTAGTACAGGCATCCCCTTTCCTTCGGCTCCATAGGCAGCACCCTTTCATATGAATCCAGCATGGACAGGCCCAGGTCCAGGTTCCACCCGTGCTTTTCCATGACCTTGCACATGAAACGGTACAGGTCCGATATCTGTATCCCCAGATGCATCCGGTTGTACTCGATGATAGCCGTGTAGCTGCCTCCCATGAGCACATGATGCTGGTCCAGATCCCCATGGCACAGGTACAGGGGCTTCCTGTCATTTTGGCCCGGGGGCTGGACCTCCGCTGCTTCCAGGGCATCCTGGTCATCCCGGTACGGCCCCAGCTTCAGGCATTTCCCGCTGCCGCACACTCCGTTTCCAGCTGCCGGAAGTTCATGGGTTTCGGGCCATAATTCCCGTATACCCTCTACCGCTTCCAGAGCCTGGTCGTAAAACATCTGATAGCTGCCAATGACGCACAGCTCAAATTCCGACTTCTTACGTTTGGATCTTATATAATTGCGGGCCCGCTGCATTTCCCGGTTGTGCCGCTCCAGCTCTTCCTCCAGAGGCCCTGAGAGGATGGAGCCCATGTTCCACTCCTCCTTAAACTCGATCTTTCGAAGCTGGCTGTGCAGCATAGCCAGCCGGGACAGTGCCTGGCGTATTTCATAGCCGTCCTTTATATTGCATTCCCGGTCCAAAAACCAATCCTTTAATATGTATCTGGTGCCGTCGCTGGTCACGGTCAACAGGTCGCCTTCCCTGTTTCTCAAGTACCGGTCAGCCCTCAGACTTCCCCTGGTATCAAGCCGACCCAGGACCTCGTCCTCAAACTCCAGGCGCCTGGCTGTCCCACGGTATTCCTTTAAAAGCCTGCAGCCCTGATCTGTCTCGCATATCCAGGAGCTGCGTCCCTTTCTCACGGTTCTGACTTCCATATCATATTGTTCTAAGGCTTCCACGTACTTCTCGTTCATCCACAACCCCTCCACGCTCTTATCCCATCACATTTAGTCGAAACGGGAAGCTGCCGTTTCAGCTACTTCTAGGGTATGTAAAGATTTGGTTGTTTATGACAGGAGAAATGGGGGACCGGGGGCAATTCCTATTTTGTATATAGTGTACAAACCATTCCCTCCGCTTTGTCCTCTTCGTGCCAAAATGTCCTGATATGACAGTAAAGAAATGTGAAAATGACAACAATGCCTCTGAAAAAGTGATATAATAATTTTGTAAATATTTACAAGGCACACAAAGGAATGAATCATGAGCTCATATATTTTTGAAACAGTGGAATTTGAAAAGAAATATCCAGTTAATGCGTTTGTGGCTTCTATCCAGAGCAGCAGTTTCCATTGGCATTACGAATACGAACTGCTGGCAGTACTGAAAGGAAGCATCACGGTAAGAGTCAGTTCCAGGGTACTGGTCCTTAAAAAGAACGATATCATATTAATCAATTCCAAAAGCGTCCATGAGATTCAATGCGAGCAGGGAGACAACCTGTGCATGGTTCTGCAACTGGATCCGGCATTGTTTAAGAATGAAAAGGGGGAGACTATCTTCTACCGCTTCTATTTAAACAGTGTGACCGACGAGCTGCCTGTTAGGGGCGGATATATGCATTTTGTAAAGAGGGCTGCCAGAATCGTACTGGGCTCCCTTAAGAAGGAGGAAAAATCATATTACCGCGTCCGCGCCGAGGTATATGCCCTGATTGCCGACCTGTTTGAATATGTGGAGTATGGCATGAGCATGCAGACTGAACAGTCCGACCATGATATCACTCTTCTGATGGAGATCATCGATTATATCAGGGACCATGTGGAGGACCGGGACGTCTTAAAGCACCTGTGCAGGGAAATCGGCATGAGCAGCAAGACTGTGCACCGGTATCTTAAAAATCATGTGGACATGTCGGTTAAGGATATGGTTGACACGCTGAAGGTTGATAAGGCCAAAAAGCTTCTCAATCACACGAAAAAAAACATGAACTGCATCATTGACGAATGCGGATTTGGTTCTGAAAACACATTTTATCGGATTTTCAGACAAAGCACCGGACTGACCCCCAGGGAATACCGGCAGAAGGGACTGGAACAAAAGGACAATGGCATCCTGAAGGGTTATTTGGATTTTGAAGAATATGAGGCTGAAACAATCATACTGGAAATATTGGAGGAACAGAAATAATGGATTACAGCAAGGAAAACAGGCTGTCCTATACAGAAAGGGCCCGCCGTATTGTGGATTCCTTAACTCTGGAAGAAAAGGTCTCCTTAATGAGCGGTACCATGACGTTCGAGGAAGTCAGGGGAGCCATCAAGAAGAAAACAAGGGAACACTATAATCAATTTCCCTACCCCGCAGGAGGAATCCCGGAAAAAGGAATCCCCGCCGTCCTTTTCTGCGATGGTCCAAGGGGCGTTGTCTGCGGCAATGGAAAAAGCACCTGCTTTCCGGTGTCCATGCTGCGCGGGGCATCCTTCGATACGGACCTGGAAGAAGAAATCGGAGAGGTCATGGCAGAGGAGGTACTGGCCTATGGCGGGAATCTGTCTGCCGGTGTGTGTATCAATCTTCCCTACAATCCCGGATGGGGAAGAAGCCAGGAAACATACGGCGAGGACTCCTTCCATCTGGGCGAGATGGGCGCCGCCCTTGTTCGGGGCATACAGAAAAGGGGTGTCATAGCGTGTGTCAAGCATTTTGCCTTCAATCAAATGGAAAATGCCCGTTTCAAAGTAAATGTGGACTGCACCAAGAGAACGGAGCGCGAAGTATTCCTTCCTCATTTCAAGAAATGCATTGACCAGGGAGCCGGAGCCGTTATGAGTTCCTATAACCTTTACAAGGGGGTCATGTGCGGCCATAACGGATATCTGCTGGACCAGGTTCTTAAGGAGGAGTGGGGTTTTGACGGTTTCGTCATGAGCGACTTTGTATGGGGTGTGAAAGATACTGTGGCGGCTGCCAACGGCGGACAAACCATGGAGATGTGTGTCACCAAATACTTTGGACAGAATCTGGTAAACGCGGTTAAGGAAGGGCTGGTGGAAGTGAGCAGGATTAACGATGCCGCCCTGCGTATCGTACGCACACTTCTGGCTTTTGAGGATAAAAAAGAACATGTAAGACCTAATGTGATTGGGTGCAGAAAGCACACAATGCTTGCTTTGGAGTCAGCCAGGGAAGGCATCACTCTGATTAAAAACCAGAACCAGGTGCTTCCCCTTGACAAAAAATCCACCAGGCAGGTGGTGGTCCTGGGACGTCTGGCACAAAAGGAAAATACGGGAGACAGAGGCTCCAGCCAGGTGTACCCTCCCTACGTGGTGACCGCAGTCAAGGGAATTGCTGCAGCATCCCTCAAAACAGAGGTTATCTATTATGAGGGCAGCAATCTGGAGCACAGCCGCCACCTGGCCCAGGAGGCCGACGCAGTCATATTTGTTGTTGGTTATAATTATAACGACGAAGGCGAGTATGTGGCTGAGGACAAAAAGGATGTCTACACCGGCGCAGTGGGCGGTGACAGAAGAAACGGACTTGGACTTCACGACACGGACCGGAAATTAATTGAGGCGGCTGGTCCTGCTAACAAAAACTCCATCGTAGTCCTCATCGGAGGCAACATGATTATGCTGGAGGGCTGGAAAGACTCCGTGTCGTCCATTCTCATGGGATACTATCCGGGTATGGAAGGCGGGACAGCCCTGGGGGAGATTATTTACGGTGACGTGAATCCCAGCGGAAAGCTGCCCTTTGTGATTCCCAATAAGGAGGACCAGCTTCCAGCTGTGGACTGGAACGGAACCACCCAGTATTACGATTATTACCATGGATACAGGAAACTGGACAAGGAGGGTATCCGCCCCGCAGTACCTTACGGCTTTGGACTGTCCTATACCACATTTTCAGTGGAATGTATAAAGTCCTGGACAGCAGACTGTCTGGTATATGCTTGCTGCGATGTAAAAAACACCGGCGACAGGGAGGGGACAGAGGTCATACAGATGTATGTAGGTTTCCCTCATTCCAAGGTAGACCGTCCCGTCCGAACATTGAAGGGATTTAAGCGGGTCAGTCTCCAGCCAAGTGAAAAGAGAACTGTCGTTATCTCCTGTCCTGTGGACGAACTGGCCTGGTTTAATGAGGAAACCGGTTCCTTTGAGACAGAGCATACGGAATATGAGATTTACATGGGCACCAGCAGCGCGCTGGAAGACCTGCTCATGACAACAATTACAATATAGGGGGAAATCAAGATGGAAAACAAATCATCCTTATGGGAGAAACTTGCCTTTGCCGTTGGGGACGGAGGCTGCAATTTCGTATGGACCACCATTGGTTCATTCCTGACATTATATTACACGGACAGCGTAGGGATCAGCGCCGCTGTCATAGGCACCATTATGCTGCTGACAAGACTTCTTGATGGAGTAACAGACCTGGGCATGGGCGCCCTTATAGACAGGACCCGCACCCGCTGGGGCAAAGCCCGCCCGTGGGTCCTCTGGTCCGCCGTCCCCATGGGGCTTGGGCTGGTTCTTCTGTTCAATGTTCCGTCCTCCCTGGGAAGCAGCGGTAAGATTGCATATGCAGCCATTACATACACCCTGATGGCGGCTGTCATCTACACGGCCTGTAATCTTTCCTACAACACCCTTCTGTCACTGACAGCGCCCAACCCAAAAGACAGGGTTCTCATGAGCTCACTGCGTTTCTTCTGCACCATGGGTGTTGTTCTTATCATTAACTACAATACCATGAACCTGGTGGAACGTTTTGGCTGGAATGGGATGGCTTTGGCTTTCGGAGTCATTGCAGTAGTGCTGCTGCTCATTACCTTCTTCTTTACAAAGGAACGCTCCATCGCAGGAGCATCGGGTAGGAGTGAGCAAAAGATTCCCGTGGGCCAGTCTTTCAGGATATTGTTCAAGAATAAATACTTTATATTTGTCACCCTAATTTTTGTCATAAATTATACAGCCCTTGGTGTGAATAACGGCCTGCGCATCTTCTATGCCAGGGATGTCCTTGGCAATGCAGGGCTGATGGGAACACTCACCTTATGTTTTATCCTTCCCAGAATGGTCGGAAACCTTCTCTATCCCCAAATTACAAAGATAATGGGGAAATGGAAAAGTCTAGTTCTGGGATACATCCTGGAAATGGTGGGAGTAGCCATCATGGCCCTCACACCTTCCTCCCTGGACACCGCCGTGGCGGGTTTGGTACTGCTGGGAATCGGAGGAATTCCCCATACGGCGGGCCTGTTTGCCCTGGTAGCTGACGTAATTGATTATGGTGAGTGGAAAACCGGAGTCCGCATTGACGGCCTCACCAATTCCGCCACCAGCTTCGGCATGAAGGTAGGAGCCGGTTTGGGCTCTGCCATTGTGGGATGGGGCCTGGCCTGGGGAAATTATGACGGCAAGCTGGCTGCCCAGACAACAGAAACCGTGTCAGCCATCAAAATCCTGTTTACGGCAGCTCCCTTCGTCCTGTTTGCAGCGGGGCTGATAATTATTATGTTTACCAATATTGACAAAATATACCCTCAGATTTCCAGGGATTTGGAGACGAGAAGGTCGGAGGCCGGGCAATAGGCTTCCGTCCGAAAACACCCCCGGAGCGTGTGAATCACCGTAATTCATAGCAATTCACACGCTCCGGGGGGGGCGTTTCATTTATCTTTTTAGTTTATCTGTTTACCCGTCTATTCATCCTTCCAGTGCAGATGGTGAAGCTGGCCGTTCAGCTCCAGCTTTTCAAATCCATTCTGTCTCAACGCCTCGTACAGCACAATGGCTGCGGAATTGGACAGGTTCAGGGAACGGATATCGCCCCACATGGGAATCCGGATGCAGTGGTCCTCATTGTCCACCAGTATCTCCTCCGGGATGCCGGCGCTTTCCCTGCCGAACATGAGGTAGCAGTCCGGCCTGTAGGACACATCGGAATACACTTTATGGGCTTTGGTGGTGGCAAAATACATGTTGCCCTGGGTCTGGGGATTGCGCTCCAGGAAGTCCTGATAATCGCTGTACACAGTCACATCCAGTTTGTCCCAGTAGTCCAGCCCTGCTCTCTTTAATGCCTTCTCATTGAGCTTAAAGCCCAGGGGCTCGATGAGGTGGAGCCTGGTCCGGGTGGCAACGCATGTACGCCCGATATTGCCTGTATTGGACGGCATTTCCGGTTCTAATAGTACAATATTCATCATGGTATGCTGCGCCTTTCTGCTATTCCCCGCTGTCCAGTCTTTTCACAAACCTTGCCATGCGTCCCAGGGCTTCCTTCAGGTTATCCAGGGAGTAAGCATAGGAAACTCTCACGAATCCCTCCCCGCAGTCCCCAAATGCAGTGCCCGGCACCACAGCTACCTTTTCCTCTTCCAGGAACCGGGTGGCGAATTCCTCAGATGTCATTCCGAAACGGCTGATGTTGGGGAAGGTATAAAACGCGCCCATGGGCTCAAAGCAGGTAAGACCCATCTCCTCATAGGCGTGGAGAAGGTAATGCCTGCGCTGATTGTAGGATTCCCGCATCATGGCCACGTCTGGATCCCCGTTCTTCATGGCTGACACGGCTGCGTACTGGCTGGTGGTAGGAGCGCACATGATGGCGTACTGATGAATCTTCAGCATCTGCTCCAGAATGATATGGGGAGCAGCGGCATATCCCAGACGCCAGCCCGTCATGGCATATGCCTTGGAGAAGCCATTGATGAGCACAGTCCTCTCCTTCATTCCGGGGAAGGATGCAATGGTCACATGGCGCTTGCCGTTGTATGTC
>JAJQEA010000269.1 GCA_021201905.1 Clostridia bacterium | reverse complement strand
CATGGCGTGGCTGAAGGGCGTGAAAAAAAACGCGGATGGGTATAGAAGACTCAGCAAAGCGCAGGCCGCCTTACTTGCCTTTATCATTACCATGGTTCTGATTCAGGCAGGCCGCATGAACATTGAACTGGACTACGATTCGCTCCACTATGGCCTGCGTTCCGCCTTTGTGCTGGATAACGGAAAGGGTATTTACGAGAATCTGGGCATGATTAACCTGGTTTATACCTACAGCAAAGGCCTGGAAGTCCTGGTGCTCCCTCTGAGCGGGACTCCCACCTACGGATTTGTCCTGGCTTTTTCCCTGTGGTGCACCATGGGAATCCTGCTTCTGGCAGCCAATATAGTGGGAAGATACTGCGGCCGGGAAAAAGGAATCTGGGCGGCAGCCGTCCTCGCGGCCATTCCGGGAATTATGAACATGGCCGCAACGGCCAAAAGCGATAACATTACGCTGCTGCACCAGCTTATCATATATGACTTTATCTGTTTCGCGCTGTGTGAAGGGAGACAGGGAAAAAAGTGCGGTCCCGCCGGAAACACGCCATGGCTTCTCATGGCTGTGTCTACCTACTTGCCGACCCTGGTGTATAAGCCCACGGCCCTGGTGTTTTCAACGGCTCTGGGCGCAGTGGCGCTTCTGTGTCTGATTCTTACCCGCCGCTTAAGCCCCGGATGCAGGGGAGGGTGGCGGCTCCTCCTGATACCGGGGGCAGCCGCGGCCGGATTGTGGTACCGCACATGGCTTCTCACCGGCGTGCCCGTCACATCCATATTTGCCGGATTTTTTGAGAAGGCAGGATGCAGGGTGAAATATCCCTATACCTTTAATCATGTGATTAGAGATCCGTCCGCCCTGACTGCGGGAGAAAAGTGTGCACGGCTGTGGTCACGGGTGCAAGGAATCCTGCTTGCACCTGTATCAGAGGACATGGCCCATGTAATCATTGCGTGGGGAACCGGAATCATCACGGTGTTTCTTGTTATCTGGCTTGCCGTTTCGTGGAAGGCGGCCGGACGCGGCCCCCAACATACCCTGGACCTCTTTGACCGTATTCTGGTTCCGGTTCTGGCTCTTGGTTCCCTGGCCAGCATTTACACGCTGTACCAGGTGGACGGGAATTACTTTATTCTGTTCTATTCCCTTCTGGTTATCAGTGCGCTGAGAATGGGATGCGGGCAGGACTGGGGGCCCGCGGTCAGACGGTCCGTATCTCTGGTGCTGGTTTTATTTTTTGCTGTGAATACAGCGGTGACCTGTGCTACGGGCTGGGCCGGAGTGCCGGGCTTTACGCCTGTGAGCCTGCGCCACATGGGCTATTACGACCACCGCAGGGAAATGCTTGACAGAAGGGCACAGGAGGGAAGTCTTACCCTTTCCTGCATGTTTACGCCCAGGAGCCGTGTCCTGGCATTCGGAAGTCATCCCGGAGTCCTGGATTTGCCTTGCAGTGTCCAGAGCTACTATGACGTGACCGGAAGCGGCGGAAATGTGTACCTGGTAAAACGGCTGGCCTATTTTGAGGAGTTTCTCAGATATGCCGGAACGGAGTATTTCTTCGTGGAAGCCGGATACCTGGCGGGACAGGACAGGGCCCTGCAGATAATCGAGGATATGATTGTAGAGGGAAGCCTTTCTGATATTCACTATGAGTGGGGCAATATGACGGCCAGGGTTACCCTTGACGCCGGACCGCCGGAGGATTCCCAACAGGCCCTGGAGGAGTTCAGGGAGAATTACAGCATGACAAAGCTTAACTGACAGCCAGAAGGAGGCGCTTGCATTGGAGGCAAAAGAGAGGACGAGAACCAGGATAGGGTTCTCCAGGATGGAAAAGAAATATGAGTGGAAGGACCATGTGATATTCATGGGCATTCTGCTTGCCATGGCAGTGTGGGTCAACAGAGGAATCGAAATAAAGGGCTTATACATGGACGACCTGTACTTCTGGTCCTGTTACGGGGAGCAGAGCTTCTTTCAGTATGTGTTTCCAGTGGGCAGCACCCGGTTCCGCTTTCTGTATTATCTGGCCGCCTGGCTGGAGATGGCGGTGGTAAAGAACCATGTGGGATGGTTTGTGCCCTTTAACATTCTGCTGAACGCAGCCGTGTCCTGGAGCATATATTTCATCGGCCGAAGGCTGTCCAGGGCAAAGGGAATCGGCTTTCTCTGCGGATTTATGTTCTTAATCAGCCGCATGGCCTATTACCAGATTGGACAGGTACTGGGACTCATGGAGACCATGGCTCTGTGGATGGCTGTTATGATACTCTGGTATTTGTTCCGGTATCTCAATGAGAAGGACAGCCAGATTTACTTTTACCTTTCCTGCGTGCTCTATTTTGGGGTGTGCTTTGTACATGAACGCTACATGGCCCTGTTTCCGCTGCTTCTGCTGGTCCTTCTGTTTAAGAGGAGCAGGAAGCTGTGGGAATGGGGGGCCGGTCTGCTGTCCTTTCTTCTGGTCCAGGTCATACGCGCTTTTACCATAGGAAGTATTCTGCCGGCAGGCACAGGGGGAACCCAGGTGGCAGATACCTTCAGTCTGGCGGATACCTTTCGGTACGCGCTGAGCCAGATTGCCTATGTGTTCGGCGTCAATGCGGGGCCGGAACATCTCAATGGCTGTCCGTGGGGGGAGAGCCCTCTGGTGATAAAGGGGCTGGTGATCCTGGCGGATGCGGCCATTGCGGCCATTGTCCTGGCGTTCGTGGTGAAGCTGGCAAGGGAGAAGCGGAAGGATTACCGTATCCAGATGCTGAAGAACAGTACCCTGTTCATTCTGTTTACCGGACTCTGTATCGCGTCCTCCAGCGTTACCATACGGGTGGAGATGCGCTGGGTGTATGTGTCCCTGGTATCCGCCCTTTTATTTCTGGCTTATATGTATGGGGAGCTGACAGAGGGGGTGAAGCCGGAGCTGTATCTGAAACGGCTTTGGCCCTGGGGAGCCGCCTTTGCCTGCTATGTGGTATTCATGCTTCCCGTGGAGCTGTTTTACCGGGCGGAGTATCCCAAGCTGTATCTGTGGCCCAATCAGCTGCGGTACAATTCCCTGGCTGAGGAGACTTACGGAAGATATGGGGACAGCATATTCGGCAAGACCATTTACATCATAGGCAACAGCTATGAGATGAGTGATTTCACGGCCAGAACCTTCTTTAAGGTTTTCGGCAGGGACCGGACGGCAGAGGGGACCAGGGTGGAGTTCATAGAGAATATCCGGGATATCGGTCTGGTGGATGACCGGATGCTGGTTCTGCGGGAGGACCCGGACCATGAAGGGTTCCAGGATATCACGGAGATTGTGAGGGAAATGAAGCTCCAGGTGGATTATGGCTACTACAGCGACGGCTGGATGGATGAACACGCCAGCCTGACGGTCATGGCCGGTGAGACAGGCGTGATTGACCTGGAGGTGGTATATCCGGGAATCATGAGCGGCGGGGAGGCTGTGAAGATTACAAAGGACAAGGATGAGCCACGTTATCTTCCGGTACGGTCCAATGTTGTAAATACAACGATTCAGGCCGAGCCATGGCAGATGGTACACCTGACCTTTGAGTATAATTTCTATATGCAGAATGCCCAGGAGCAGAGGGGGAAGGACCGGCTGGCAGCGATTGTGCACCTGACGGTCAGGTGAGAAACGGTTTCCGGGAGAGATGGGAAATGAGAGAGGAGCAGGATAACCATGAACGCAGAACGAAACAGGAAAATCATATATTGGCTTCTTCCCCTTGGGGGCGTCCTATTCTGTCTTTGGTACGTGAGAAGCGCCACCTGCGACGTGGTATACTCAGACTACATCCGGCTGGTGAACAGCTACCTGCCGGATGTGTGGAATCCGGAAAAGTTTTTTGTGCCGGATGTTCTGACACGCATTCCAATCAATTATCTCTGCCGGATTGTCAATGTGGAGTTCTTCGGCTTTACCATCACCCTGGAACGTGTTCTGGGAGTGGTGAGCCTGGGACTGGCCGGCTGGGTATTTGCAGCCTATGGCAGGAGCAGGAAAATCGGATGTCTCTGGTTTGCGCTTCTGATGGCAGTGATGTTCAGCCTGAATAAATGGGAAATGCTTACCAATGGAAGCGGGTGGTCCCATTTTTTTGCCTTTGCCTGCTTCTACTACCATGAGCTGGTCCTGGACCGGGTGTGGGCAGGGGAGGAGAAAAAGCGGGACCGGTTAAAGCTGCTGGTACTGCCGTGGCTTATTATACTGGGCACCGCCGGCCCATATTGTGCGGTGTACGCCGCCACGCTGCTGCTTTCCTATGGATTCTGCATGGTGATGGATGGGAAAAAGAGCAGGGGCCGTCCGGGCAGAAGGGGACAGGGTTCCTGGGATACGCGGTATCTGGCCTATATGGCCTGCGCCCTGCTTCCCCTTCTGCTGTATATGCTGAGCAATTCCATGGCGGTGGAGGAACACGCGGGTGCCACGGGGCGATCCCTTGGCACCATACTGGCTGAAAACCCCACCTTCCCGGTCCGTTTTCTCTTAAAGTCCTTTGCGGGGGTCCTGGTGGGAGGGGAGGAGCTTGAGCGTTTTATGGAAAACGGCCTTCTCAGCAACCGGATGTGCTACGCCCTGGGCCTGTTTGTGGTCTGCGGCTATCTTTTGGCCTTATGGCTTAATTTCCGGTTCCGCCTGTATGAGAGGACCATTATGCCTCTTATGCTTCTGGCAGGAGGCGGGATGAACCACGTCATCATTTTTATTTCCAGGTATATATTTGAGAAGGAAAGCTATGCCCTGAGTTCCCGCTATGCCCTCCAGTTCCAGGTGGGAATATTGGGAATTATACTTACCTTTGCCCTGGTGTGGCAGCTGAGGGAGAGGACAAACCGAGGATATAGGTGGCCCATGGCTCTATTCTGCCTTGCAATCCTTATGGGAAATGGTTATACTACTTATCGTGAGATCCAGAAAGCGCCCAGCAGGGAGGAAAGCTTTGAGAGGAAGGCCCGGCTGGCCCTGGAGGTTCCCGGAATGAGCCCGGAAGAACTCCAGGACAGAGGAGAGGAACTGGAGACAGAGTTTGAATACCACAAAGGACTGGATAAGATACAGAGCGCATTCCGGATATTGGAAGAGAACAAGCTGAATGTGTTTCGGGAATACAATGGAGGACAGAGATGAAGGTAGTAATTTTAGCAGGAGGACTTGGCACCAGAATCAGTGAGGAGAGCCATCTGAAGCCAAAGCCCATGATAGAGATTGGCGGCAAACCCATATTGTGGCATATTATGAAGTATTATTCGGAATTCGGATTCCATGAATTCATTATCTGCCTGGGCTATAAGCAGTATGTGGTGAAGGAGTTTTTCGCGGACTATTTCCTTCACACCTCGGATGTGACATTTGATCTGGCCAATAATAAGATGGAAGTCCACAATAACTATTCCGAGCCCTGGAAGGTGACATTGGTGGATACCGGACTCAACACCATGACAGGGGGGCGTGTAAAGCGCATCCAGCCTTTTGTGGGAAATGAACCCTTTATGCTGACCTATGGGGACGGCGTGTCAACCGTGGATTTGGATGAACTGGTGCGTTTCCATAAATCTCATGGCAGGACAGCCACCATCACAACGGTCAACATTGGCCAGATGAAGGGCGTCCTGGATATTGATGAAAATGATACGGTCCTTTCCTTCCGGGAAAAGGAGGATAATGACGGCGCCCTGATTAACGGCGGGTTCATGGTGATGAATCCTGAGATATTTAATTATCTGGAAGGGGATTCCACTGTGTTTGAGCAGGGCCCCATGCAGAAGCTGGCGGCAGAGGGACAGCTTAAGTCCTTCTATCACGGCGGATTCTGGCAGTGCATGGATACCCAGCGCGAGATGAATAAGCTGGAGGGGTTGTGGCAGTCAGGGAAGGCGCCTTGGAAGATTTGGTAGGGGGAGTCGCGGGGGTCCGCATGGTTCCAGGCCTGCTTCCTGATGAAACACGCTCTCGCTCGGTTTACACGCAGCGGTACTAAGACGCGTGAAGGACCGCGTCTAAGTGCCGGCGTGTAAAATGGTTTCAGCAGGAAGCACGCCTGGAACCATGCTGGGCTTCCTCGAATGCCGGAAGGAAGGAGCGCTGGGCGGAGAGGATGGAATGGGATGGGGTTTGTGTGGAATGGGAGTATGGGGATGATTGGAAGTGGATGACTGGACGTGGATGAGAGGATATTTTTTATGAAGATGAAGGAATTGACGGATTTTTATAGAGATAAAAGGGTGCTTGTGACGGGGCATACCGGGTTTAAGGGGGCTTGGCTTTGCAGGATATTGGGACTTGCAGGGGCACGGGTGACGGGGTATTCCCTGGAACCGCCTACGGATCCCAGCTTGTTTGAGATTGCCGGGCTGGAGGATGGGATGGACAGTGTGATCGGCGATATCCGTGACCTTAAGGGGCTTAGGGATGTGTTTGAACGGGTGAGGCCGGAGGTGGTGTTTCATCTGGCGGCCCAGCCCATTGTCCGGGATTCCTATAAGGATCCGGTGTATACCTATGAGACGAATGTCATGGGGACAGTGAATGTGATGGAGTGCGTCAGATTGACGGACAGTGTGCGCTCTTTCCTCAATGTGACCACGGATAAGGTGTACGAGAACCGGGAGTGGGAGTATGGATACAGGGAATGCGATCCTTTGGATGGATACGATCCTTATTCCAACAGTAAGTCCTGCTCTGAACTGGTAACTCACAGCTACCAGAAGTCATTTTTTGGTGACGGAAGGTGTGCTGTTTCTACCTCCAGGGCCGGAAATGTCATTGGGGGCGGCGATTTTGCCAATGACAGGATTATTCCTGATTGTATCAGGGCGGCTGCAACAGGGAAGGATATCATTGTAAGGAATCCCTATTCCACCAGGCCCTATCAGCTGGTGCTGGAGCCCCTTGCCGTGTATCTTACCATTGCCATGAGGCAGTATGAGGATGGACGGTACCAGGGATATTATAACGTGGGACCGGACGATAAGGACTGTGTGACCACGGGCTGTCTGGTGGACATGTTTTGCCGGGCCTGGGGCGGGGATGTGAAGTGGGTGAACCAGTATGATGGCGGCCCTCATGAGGCCAATTTCCTGAAGCTGGATTGCTCCAGAATAAAGTCAGTATTTGGCTGGCGCCCCAGATCTGGGGTGGAGGAAGCCGTCCAAAAGACGGTAGAGTGGTCCAGGGCTTATCTGGACGGCGAGGATATGCTGGAGGTTATGGACCGGCAGATAACAGAATTTTTTTCGTAAAGAGGAGAAATAAACATGGCATTTGAACATAAGACAGAGACAGAGGCAAGGCAGCAGATTCTGGACATGGTGGCCGAATACTGCGACACCTACCACAACAAAAAGGGGCCCTTTCAGGAGGGAGACCGCATCCCCTATGCTTCCAGGGTCTATGACCATAAGGAGATGGTAAACCTGGTGGACAGCTCGCTGGAGTTCTGGCTTACCTCCGGCAGGTACACCGATGAATTTGAGAAGAAGCTGGCAGGCTATCTGGGAGTGCGTTTCTGCTCCCTGGTGAATTCCGGTTCCTCCGCCAATCTGGTGGCCTTTATGACGCTGACCTCCCCTTTGCTGGGCGAGCGCAGGGTAAAGAGGGGGGATGAAATCATCACGGTTGCCTGCGGGTTTCCAACCACAGTGGCACCTGCTATCCAGTTCGGGGCGGTGCCGGTGTTCGTGGATGTGACCATCCCTCAGTATAACATCGATGTAACAAAGCTGGAAGAGGCCCTGTCCGAAAGGACAAAGGCAGTGATGATTGCCCACACCCTTGGAAATCCCTTCGATTTAAGGGCGGTGAAGGCATTCTGTGAGAAGCATAATCTGTGGCTGGTGGAGGACAACTGCGATGCTCTGGGTACCCGGTATACCATGGAGGAGGACGGAGAGGAAGTAACCCGGTTTACGGGCACCATCGGCGACATCGGCACATCCAGCTTCTATCCGCCCCATCACATGACCATGGGTGAGGGCGGCGCCGTGTATACGGACAATCCACTTCTCAATAAAATTATCCGGTCCTTCCGCGACTGGGGCCGCGACTGCGTGTGCCCATCAGGCCGCGACAACATGTGCGGACACCGGTTTGACCGGCAGTTCGGGGAGCTTCCTCTGGGATATGACCACAAATACGTGTATTCCCATCTTGGGTATAACCTGAAGGCAACGGACATGCAGGCCGCCATTGGCTGCGCCCAGCTGGATAAATTCCCTTCCTTTGTGGAGCGGAGGCGCCATAACTTTGACCGCCTGAAGGCAGGGCTTGAGGGAACCGAAAATCAGCTGATTCTCCCCGAAGCCTGTCCGCATTCCAGGCCAAGCTGGTTCGGTTTCCTGATTACATGCAGGGAAGGCGTGGATCGGAATAAGGTGGTCCAGTATGTGGAGAAAAAGGGTGTGCAGACCAGAATGCTGTTTGCGGGCAATCTGACAAAGCATCCATGTTTTGATGAAATGCGGGCAGCGGGCCAGGGATACCGCATCGTGGGAAGCCTGGACAACACGGACCGCATAATGACCGGCACATTCTGGGTGGGTGTGTATCCGGGAATGACGGACGGGATGATCGACTATATGGCCAGGACCATTAAGGAAGCAGTGGAGTGCGCATAGGACTCTGCGGCACAGTTGGGCGCCGTGCCAAAACACGGCAGGAATAAAGGGCAGGAGCACTGATTATGATGGAAACCTATGATATGAGCCGGGTCCATGAGGCTAACTTGACTATATTAAAAGAGATAGACCGGATTTGCCGTAAGTATAATATCCGCTACATGCTGGACGCAGGCACCCTCATAGGCGCTGTACGCCATAGGGGATTCATTCCCTGGGATGATGACGCGGATGTGGCGTTTACCAGAAACCAGTATGAAGCGTTCATGAAGGTGGCTCCCAGGGAGCTGCCGGATACCATGGAGCTTTTGGAGCCGGACAGCTACAGGGGCGGAAAGGCATTTTATGATTTCACACCCAGAATCATTTACAAGAAAAGCAAATGCCATGAGGACAGCCTGGAGATGCAGTACTATGAGGGAAAGCTGAACCATATATGGGTGGATTTGTTCATTCTGGACAAGCTTCCTTCCTCAAAGGCAGGGGCGGAATTTACCCGCTTCCTGCACAAGGCGGTGTATGGCATGGCCATGGGTCACAGGTACCAGCTGGATTTTGGCAAATACAGCATGATTCACAAGATATTCGTGGGAGGTCTGGCGGCCGTGGGCCGTCTGGTGCCCATGAAGCTTATCTTTGCCATGCAGAAGGCCGCTGCCCTGAAGGACAGGCGCAGCAAGGGGAGCCTGCGCTATTACAGCAACTATCAGCCGGATTATCTGTATGTGACTGTGGATAAGTCCTGCTGCGACCAGGTGGAGGACGCGGATTTTGAGGATACCCGTCTGATGATACCAAAGGGATGGCACCAGATACTGACAGAGGTGTATGGAAATTATATGGAAATGCCGCCGGAGGAAAAACGGGTGCCCACCCACTCCAGCCAGCAAATCCGTATTTTTGATTAGAATGTGCCGGAACGGGGTTCAGACACGCACTGGGGGGATGACGGCAGAGAGATTGGCAGCATATTTTAACATGCCCCAGGAAAGGATTACAGACAAAAGAGATGGACAGGTTGTTATCAGTTGTGATATCGGTCTACAACGAAGAAAAGGCATTGGAAGAATTTTACAGGGAAACCACAAAGGTGTTGAAGCAAATCAGCTGGGATTATGAGCTGCTTTTTGTCAACGACGGCAGCAGGGATGAAAGCCAGGATATACTGGACCGGCTGGCCGGGTCCGATTCAAGGGTCAGGGTGGTAAGCTTTTCCAGGAACTTTGGACATGAGGCGGCCATGATAGCGGGACTGGACTACAGCAGGGGAGACGGCATCATCTGTATGGACGCGGACCTGCAGCATCCGCCGGAGTGTATACCGGATATCCTGGCCAAGTTTGAGGAAGGATATCAGGTCATCAACATGGTCCGCACCAGAAACAGAACAGCAGGGCTGGTGAAAAATATCACCTCCTCCGGCTTTTACTGGCTTATCAACCGGATTTCGGACGTACACTTTGAGGCAAATGCCTCTGACTTTTTTGCGGTCTCCCGCCATGTGGCCCAGGTGCTGAAGGACAGCTACAGGGAAAAGGTGCGTTTCCTCAGAGGCTATGTGCAGAATGTGGGCTTTAAGAAAACCGCCATTGAATATGAAGCAGGGGCCCGGGTGGCAGGGGAGAGCAAATACAGTATCAAAAAGCTGTTTGTGTTCTCCATCAATACAATCCTGTGTTTTTCCAACATGCCTCTGAAGCTTGGAATTTATGCGGGCATATTCTCGGCCCTGCTGGGCTTTGCCGTCATGATATACACTCTTTGCACCAGAAAAGGGGCTCCCAGCGGCTATGCCACCATTGTGGTATTGATCTGCTTTATGTTTGCCATGATGTTTGTGATTATCGGCATTATCGGTGAGTATATTGCGATTCTGTTTACGGAGCTGAAGGACAGGCCGATTTATATTGTGGACCGTGTGGAGAATATGGACCAGGGAGAATATGTGGACCAGGCCGCCGGTATCATGGACCGGACGGAAAATAGAAAACAGACAAGGAATGCTCATTAGAAAAATGTTATTATATGAATAGGACCGCTGCGGCTGTGCGTATCATCAGGCACTTGCCGCTGCGGTCTTTTATTTGTGTCCCTATACTAACTCAACTTCTATCCCCATACTCTCAAGCCGATCCACATACTCCCCATCCAGTTCTCTGCCCACGATAATTCGGTTGATACAGTCCAGCTGGCTGATGTTGATGAAAGCGCTGGCCTGGAATTTAGTGTGATCGCAAAGAAGAATAACCTCCTTGCCGGACTTGATATATTGCTTTTTTATATTGGTGTCATCGGTTATATAACTGAGCAGGCCCTGTTCCACATCAACGGCGTCAATGGAAAGAAACGTTTTATTGACAGAGATGCTCCCCAGCATTTTTTCTGCAAAATAGCCATAGGTGGAATTAAACCCTTTCCGGACCACTCCGCCCACCATCAGCAGAGTAACATTGGGGAATATACTGACCTCAGACGCAATGTGCAGATCGTTGGTAACCACAGTCAGGTCCGGTATGTCGTTGACAAGCTTTGCAAGCTCCAATACCGTGGTGCCGGAATCCAGTATGATTTTCTCACCCGGACAGATATGTTCCCTGGCGGCTTTGGCAATGCGGGCCTTTTCATCTGCATTGGATTCCTTCTTTTTTACAAAGGAGGGCTCCAGGGAGGCGTGGTTTGCAGACATGGCTCCACCGCGGGTTTTCTGAATCAGTCCCTGACCGGACAGCTCCTCAATATCCCTTCTGGCGGTTGCCTTGGATATATTAAGCTGACGCATCAGCTCCTCTGATGTTACAATCTTTTCTTTGTTGGTTATATCAACAATCGCCTGAAGGCGTTCTGCTTTCAACATGACAGTTCTCCTTGATTCCTACTTATAAAAAACTCTAATGCCTGAATCGCCTTTTTAAACCTCTCATACTTTTCTTTATAAAAAACAGCTTTGGAAGAATCCGGAATGTAGGTCCGGGATAAATGACACATCTTCTTTACAGCACTATGGAAGTCAGGATAATAGCCACAGGCAACAGCGGCACAGATGGAAGCGCCTAAGGCCCCGCGTTTCTTCCCTTCCATTACCTGTACAGGCAGCTGCAGGATATCGGCCAGTATCTGGGTCCAGACAGGCGAGTTGGTGATGCCTCCCGATAAACGGATTTGTTTTTGGGGATGTATGGTGCCGGTCAGTTTCTCAATGTGCCAGCAGGAGGAAAAAAGGATTCCCTCATAAATGGCCAGAAGAATATCCGTGGGGGTATGGCTGCTGTCGAGATTGAAAAACGCGCCTTTGGCATCAGGGACAGAGTTGGAGGCATAAAGGTACGGCATAAACAGGATATCGGTCTGCTTTAATCCTGACTCAAGGATTGTCCTATTGCAGTAATCATATAATTCGTGCCGTTCCAGGCCTGGATACATCCGGCTCAGAAAATGGTTGGCGTACCAGTCAAAGTTACTGGCAGACGTAGGGCTTGATTTTTCAATTATATAATAATCTGGTAAAAAAGCAATGGTGTTGCCGTTTTTTCCCATGCATTCTTCCATGTCATTGGTCAGATATTCATTGATGGACCAGGTCCCGGTGATGAGACACAGACAGCTGGAGTCCAGAATACCGCTGGCCAGACAGCAGGAATCCACATCGTATAATCCGGCTGCCACAGGTATACCTTCAGGAATGCCGCATTGAAGGGCTGCTTCGGATGTGACAAAGCCGGCGGTTTCAAAGGACTGAAGGATGGGGACGCAGGCCAGGTGGAAATATTCACGGATGCCAAGAAGTCCGAAGATTTCCGGGTCAAATTGTTTATCACGTATATTGAATAGGTTGGTGCAGGAAGCATCCGTGTAATCAGTGGCAAGCTTACCTGTCAGGCAACATCGGATGTAATCCTTGATGGATACCATGTGACAGGCCTGTTTAAGCAAATCCGGTTGGTGCTTTTTTAGCCAGGGCAGCAGCATGGCCTGCTGGCCGGCCCAAAGATTCTGCAGGGTCATCTGGTACACACTGCTGTTGACGCCGTTTTCTGAATATTCCCCCAGAAGTGACTGGGCTCGGGTATCCGTGGACACGATGAAAGGAGCAATAGGAGTATTTGCACTGTCCAAGAGTCCAAGACCACCGCCATATCCGCAGACAGAAACGCCTTTAATGTCATGGGGACAAATCCGGGCCTTACCCACAGCATCACGTATGACCTGGCAATTTCCTCTCCAGACAGCAAGCGGATCCCGTTCTGTCCAGCCGGGATTTGGATGGTCCATGGGAATTTGGATCTGGGACACGGACAGCTCTCTGCCGTTTTCGTCAAATACGGCTGCCTTGATAGCAGAGCCGCCGTTGTCTATTCCAATCAAATATGCATGTTTTTTCAAGCGCGGACCTCCTTTGGATGGCTCTTTAAAATAGTAAGGGCATCCTCTGTTTAAAAGATGCCCTTAGTATACCATAGACTATGTTTATGTAGTATTCCTGATTTAGAGGGTTGCCCGGTATTCCTTGACTTTATCCATAAATTCCTTGACCCGCTTTACATCCACAGCATTTTCAAAGACACCGTCATATTTAAAGGTGGTGGCGCATACTGCTCCGTCGGCAACAGACAGCTGTCTTGTGATATTATTCACATTACATCTGGTATTACAAAGGATAGGAGTACGTTTGACAGAAGCTTTTACCTGTCCCAGTATCTGTGTGTCCGTTTCACTGCCCGCAGTGAGACCGGATACGCAGAGGGCATCTGGGCGGTTATTGAATTCTGTGGATCTGGCAATATCCTTTATATCCCTGTCCGCCAGATATCTGGCAGCTTCAGGTACGATATTGAATAGAAGCTTTAAGTTCTTTGCGCCTACTGCCATTTTATGACGGACGGTTTTTCCTACATTGGTGTTCCAGAGCCCAAAGTCAGACGCATATACGCCGGAGATTATTTCGCGGATGAATTTACCGTCTACAGCTACCGCCAGGTCAATGGAGGCAATGGGATCCCACAGGCAGTTGACGCCATAAGGAACTGTTATGAGCGGCTTCAGCTCTCCGATTACCCTGGCCATGGCCGCAATGGTGACAGGCTCCACCTTTGTGAGATAGGGAAGGCTGAACTCATTGGAGAACATAATGCCGTCAACCCCACCCTCCTGAAGCGCAAGGAGGTCAGCTTTGGCAGCCGCCATTACCTTTTCCATACCTCCGTCCGCGTCATAATACGGGTCTCCGGGCAGCGGCTGTAAGTGGCACATTGCGATGATTGGTTTTTCTACATGAAATAAATCCTGCATCCAGTTTGACATAATTTGTATATTCCTTTCTCAATTCAAATTAGGAGTTTGCATCGAGTTTGTATCCAAATAGTATCACAAAGATTCTAAAAATGCAATAATAAAATCATAAATATTGCAAAATAGTTCACAATGTGCTAAGATTAGTTCAAAAAGGAGGGATGACATGAAGATTATACCATCCATCGCATCAGCGCCGCAGCTGGACTTAAAATGTCAGCTGGACTGGATTAAAGACGTACCATATGTACATATTGATGTGGAAGATGGAAATTTTCTGCCTAATATTACGTTTGGCATGAAAACTGTAAAGGAGATTGCAGCCTATTCCAAGGCGGAATTAGATGTTCATCTTTTAGCGACAAATCCAATCAAATATATTCATGAACTATCAGAAAGCGGCATTTCGGCTGTCTGCGGACATATGGAGGCCCTGCCATACCCATTGGAATTCTTGCATGAAGTGCACAGGACAGGAATGAAAGCAGGCCTTGCCCTGAATCTGCCTATGCCTATAGAGCAAATCAACAGTTACATCGGTTCCTTTGATTATCTTCTCCTTATGACATCCGAACCGGACGGCCGAGGCCAGCGGTTCCGGCCATGTGCCCTGGAGCGGATTCGCAGGGCCAGGGCCTGTATTCCGGATGAGGTGATGATATACGCGGACGGCGGAATTGGAAGGGACGAGTTGGGGAAGGTGGCAGAGGCAGGTGCGGATTGTGTGATTATGGGGAGGGCTGTATGGGGAGCAGAAGACCCGGTCAAAGCCTGGAAGGAGATGGAAACGTTAAATGGATATGGAACTGATTCAAAGGCCTTTCGGAATCTATGAAAAGGCGATTAAGCCGCAGGAATGGGAAAAGATGTTTGCCGACGCCTCGTCTGCGGGATACCAGAATTATGAAATCAGCTTGGATGAGAGCGATGCGCGTCTGGCACGCCTGCACTGGGATGACAAGCAATATGATGAGGTGAGACGGGCTGCACGGAACCAGAACATAAGGATTTTGTCAGCATACTTCAGCGGGCACCGCAGATTTCCCCTGGGAAGCAGTTCCAGGGACCTGGAGGAGAGGGGAATCCGAATGATGAGAGAAGGGATTGCCTTTTGCCAGAATCTGGGGGTCCGTATGCTGCAGGTTGCGGGATATGATGCTTTTTATGAACCACGCAGCCATGAGACAGCTGCCCGGTACAGGGAAAATATCTTAAGATGCCTGGAATGGGCGGAACAGGCTGGGGTGATGTTAGCCATTGAACCGGTAGAGGTGAACCTGGTAAAGGTCAGCGATACCCTGCGCCTGGTCAAAGAGGCGGATTCGCCGTGGCTTCAAATCTATCCCGACATAGCCAACATGAAATCCCTGGGGATCGACCCGGTTACAGAATTGCCCCAGGGCAGAGGACATATAGCCAATGTACACGTGAGAGACTCGCTGCCTGATTACTTCTACGGGGTTCCTCTGGGAACCGGAAATATGGACTTCGTAGGGGTATTTAAGGCCCTGGACGCCATGGAATACAGAGGGCCCCTTACCATTGAGATGTGGAATGAAACGGAAGAAAACTATATGGATATTATAAGCGGCGCGCGGGCATTCATGATGGATAAAATCAGAAGTGCCAGGTGTTTATAACATGCCGCTGCGCTAAGTGCTCATAACGAGCCACTCCACTAGGTTCGTGGGGGACCTCACCAAGTAGAGATGACATGTATCGCACGTAAGCGCCTAAAGGACAGGCGCCAAGTGCTCATAACGAGGAGGGAATGATTATGTTTGAGAGGGAAAAAAGGGAGATACTGGATGCGGCCCTGGAAATCAAGAGATGCAATCTCATATCCCTGTCGGGTGGGAATGTGAGTATGAGGGCAGGTGAGAATCTGTTTCTGGTGACACCGTCCGGCATGATTTATGAGGAGATGACAGCGGACGATGTGGTGGTCATAGACCGTGACTGTAAGGTGGTGGAGGGAATACGAAAACCGTCCTCGGATTCCCCGGCCTTGGTGTACATGTTTGAGCATATGCCTCATATCAATGCATTGATTCACACCCATCAGCCCTATGCCACTGCCGCCGGGTTTGCGGGGGATCAGATTCCGGAATTTCTGGTGACCCTTATTGATGCCAATGGGGCCGCGGTCAACGTGGCGCCCTTTACGCCTTCTTCTGATATCGGCATGGGTATCATGGCCGTGAAGTATGCCGGGGAGGCGCGTGCTGTTATCTTAAAGCATCATGGTATTATGGCCTATGGCGCGGATATGAAAGAGGCATTATACTCGGCAATCTATCTGGAGGAGGCAGCCAAGACCTTTGTTCTCGCAAAGGCCATGGGGGCGGATATACCATTGCTGGCGCCGGAGGATATAGCAAAAGAAAAAAGAGGCTGGCTGGAGTATGGTCAATAGGAAGGAGCGCAAACATGGGATATACCATAGGGGTTGATTTTGGCAGTCTGTCTGCCCGGGCCATGGCGGTGGATGTGTCAAGCGGAAGGATCTTAAAGGAGTCCGTGTATGGTTATCCCCACGGAATCATGAAGGATTCCCTACCCACAGGCAGAAAGCTGGAACCGGGCACTGCCTTGCAGGATCCCCAGGATTACCTGGATGCCTGGCAGTTTCTTATTCAGGACATGTTTAAGGAGCAGGAACTTCATGCAGACCAGGTGGTGGGAATCGGCATTGACTTCACCCAATGCACCATGATGCCGGTTGACAGGGAGGGAACCCCGCTGTGCATGCACCAGTCATTCAGGAATGACCCTCACAGCTATGTTAAACTTTGGATGCATCACCGTGCCCAGAAGGAGGCGGATGACATCACAAGGGAGGCCAGATTGCGGCAGGAACGTTTTCTCAAATATTATGGCAGTAAAATATCTTCAGAACTGTTGTTTCCCAAAATTCTTGAGATACTGAGACAGTCACCGGATATATACCAGGCAGCGGACCAGTTTGTGGAAGGCGCGGATTGGATGATGTGGCAGATAACAGGAAGCAGGATGAGAAGCAAAAGTATTGCCACGGTTGCAGCGTTGTGGCAGGAGGAAGAAGGTTATCCTTCCGATGATTTTCTGAGGGCGCTCCATCCTCAGTTGTCCGATGTAAAAGAGAAGCTC
>JAJQEA010000014.1:6551-17106 GCA_021201905.1 Clostridia bacterium | reverse complement strand
ATCCCCGCCCCCCCGTCGGGCCCGGGGGGCCCCACCCGGCCGCCCCCGCCGCTCCCCCCCCCCCCCCCCCTCCAGCATCTGTTTCCGCAGAAATACCTCGTCATTCTTAAGGGTGGTGGCTGCGTGGAGCAGCCGTTCCCCTGCCGGGGACAAGTGTATCTTTTTTCCCTCTGCCAGAAACAGCTTGACCTGATACATGTTCTCCAGATACCGTATATGCTGCGACACGGCGGGCTGGGTGATGTGCAGCGCCTCCGCGGCCCTTGTATAATTCATGTACTCACAGACGGTAAGAAATGTGTAAACCCTGAAATCCAGCACCTGATTTCCTCCTTTGATTCTGCCTTTGTTTTCCCTAATCATAACACATTCTTATTAAAATATAAATATATATAATTTTACTTTATGCTTTCCATAAGTTACCATATAAATCGTGTGCTGCGTTTTAAACCCGGCACTCTGTGTAATAGTAAGTTATCGGGAATATGAGGAGGAAAAAGAAATGGCATCATTACAAAAGAAATGGAAAGGACTGGCATTCTGCCTGCTGCTGGCTGTCCCTTCCTGGTTTCTGGGGAAAATGTTCCCCATCATAGGCGGCGCTGTCATCGCCATTCTTGCCGGCATGGTCATTGCCGTATTCATGAAAAATAAAGACGGCCTGGAGGACGGCATCAAGTTTACCTCCAAAAAAATACTTCAGTGGGCGGTCATTCTTCTGGGCTTCGGCATGAACTTAAATGTGGTGCTGGAGACGGGAAAGCAGTCTCTTCCCATTATTGTTTGCACCATCACCACATCCCTGGTGATTGCCTTTGCGCTCCATAAGCTTATGCATATCCCATCCAACATCTCCACCCTGGTGGGCGTGGGCTCTTCCATCTGCGGCGGTTCCGCCATCGCGGCCACGGCGCCTGTCATCAATGCGGATGACGAGGAGGTTGCCCAGGCCATATCCGTTATTTTCTTCTTTAACGTGCTGGCAGCCATCCTGTTCCCCACCTTTGGCAAGATTCTGGGATTTGACACTGCCTCCGGCAATGCCTTTGGCGTCTTTGCCGGAACAGCCATCAACGACACGTCATCCGTCACCGCAGCCGCGGCCACCTGGGACAGCATGTGGAACCTGGGGGCGGCCACGCTGGACAAAGCAGTCACGGTAAAGCTGACCAGGACCCTGGCCATTATTCCCATCACCCTGTGCCTGGCCTTCATCCGGACCAGGAGGGAGGAAAAGGAAGACCAGGCCAGCGGACAGTCCGTAAGCTTTAAGGATATCTTCCCGTTTTTCATTCTCTACTTCATCGGGGCCTCGGTCATCACCACCGTTGCCATGGGAGCCGGGATTCCCGCCTCAGTCTTTGCGCCTATTAAGGAGCTGAGCAAGTTCTTCATCATCCTGGCCATGGCAGCTATCGGGCTGAACACGGACCTGATCAAGCTCATCCGCACCGGCGGCAAGCCCATCCTCATGGGCGCCTGCTGCTGGGTGGGAATCACCGCAGTGAGCCTGGGACTCCAGAGCGCGCTAGGAATCTGGTAATACATATTAACCTGAAGGGGCTTCTCTGCCTGCATATGAACTGCAACCGGAGAAGCACCTTTTTTGTCACGCATGATATTTAAGTTTTGTCTCTACCAGGAAATCCACACCCAGTTCGTCCGGCTCCCTTCTCACCTCCACATGTTCCCGTTCAAATAGGTCCGGATATTTGAAAAGCAGGGCCCGCTCCTGATTCACAAGGCGGTTCAGATGAAAATTAAGAATCGTGTGAAGCCTCTCCCAGTCCTTGGCCAGGATGGCGTCTGTTATCTCCTTATGCTGTTTCAGGGCTTCCCTGTCTATGCCCTGGTCTGCCATGGCCAGCAGGCGAATCCGCATGTAATGGCCTGAATTGGCAGAGATGATATCGTTGCAGTATCCCTTGTTGACCCCCACATAAAAGATGGAATGAAAGTACATATCCTCCGCCAGAAATGCCCGTATATCCTCCTCCTCCACAAACTTCTCCTGGCGGTCCAGGGACATCTCCAGCTCTGTGATGGCCTTTAAATCGCACACAGCCATAAATTCCAGAATCACCTTCTCCTCCACACATGTCCTGAGAAAGCGCTCGTTCAGTACCTTGTCATAGTTAATCTTGGATATCATGGTTCCGCGCTGGGGGAGAAAGGTGATAAGCCCTTCCTTGGAAAGGCTTATAAGGGCGTCCCTCACCGGCGTCCTTCCCACCTGATATGCCTCGCTGATATCCTTGATGCTGAATATCATCCCCGGACGCAGCTTCAGGTTCAGAATATCCGTGCGCAGTACGTCATATATGTTGTCCTCCGAATTCCTGCTGTCTGTGCTGCCCATAGAACTCCTCCTGTCAGATCTCTGCCACCTCCCTGTACATACTCAGGGCTGTCTCTGAATTATAATTATAGTACAAAAGGATATCTAAGGCAAATGGGGAATAGGGAAAACCGTTCAATTTTTTGGAAAAATACATTCCAGCTATCTCGGACAGGGCCCTCATGGTGGATCGGTTCTCAAATCCAAGGATGCTCCACAGGCGTATCTTCTCGGTCCTGGTATAAATTCCAGGGTCCTCTTCCTCCAGATAATGGAAAATCTCATGGCCCAGAATCAGGTCCTCCAACTGTTCCCGTGTGGCGAATCCATGGAGCGAACCACCCTCCACCGCCTTGTCTATCGGTTCCCTCATAATCTGTATCAGATCCGGAGGCGTGAAAAGGGCAAACAGCACCCTGTCCGCTATCTGCCCCTTATCCAGGTATTCCACCTTAAGCCCCAGCTTTCCGGCAATCTCCCGGGGATTAGAGGTACCCAGCCGGTCCATAATTCCATCCGCTGTCTCATAGCCGCAGCAGATGGAATTCTCTATCATCTCTTTTTTCTGGGCGCAGTCCACCTTATCACGGAGCGCATCCCTGGAGAATGCGTACATTCCCCAGGTCATATCGTCCACAGCGGCCAGCCCCTCCATGATTTTCCTCAGATTCACATCTTCCAAACTTCTGTCCTCCAGACTGGTCCCATAGTTCCACTGGCGGGTCCGCGCCTTAATTCTGCCTGATGTTGGCAGCCACCACCAGGATTTCTTCATCCAGTTCCAGGGAGGATACCTCCAGGTCCGTCAAAAGCTCCAGCTGTTCAAAGTCCTGGGCCATAAAGTCCATGACTCTGGCGCCCATGCACAAATAGTAATCCGGCCTTGCAATCAGCTCTGTCTGGTATGCCGCCATATCGTCCCAGAGCTGTTTCAGCGCGTCCAGATAGTCCGCTGCCGTGGTTTTTAAACACATGGCCCTTCCCCGCTGTACCTTTATGAATCCCTTCTTATCCACGATGCGGACAGCGCCCGGCGTACCCGGCTCTGTTCTTTCACCGTACACATAGAAGTAAGGTGACGTTGCCAGAAGGGCTGTATCCCCATCCGCCAGCCTCATGTCCTGTGCTGCCAGATGCCTTGCCTCAGTCTCATCGCATTCCTTTAACAGGTCCGCTGTCTTCACCTCCGTGGAACCGGTGGCAATGGCCGTCACCTTGGAGGTCTGGGGGTCTATTTCAATGTGTATCTCAACCGACTCCGCCGTAGCGCCTGACTCAATGGCCTTGTTAAGGGCCTCATTTTTAATGGCCTGGATATCGTCCTTGGACGGGGAGGGCATGATGCGCTCCACCACGTCCCGGACCATGGACAGGGCCACTCCTATGGATGAAATGACCTCTGCATTCTCCGGGATGGAGTACTTGACCCCCATCTTATTGCTGAAATACACGATCAGGGAAGCTGCTCCGCCTCCGACGCCCACCAGGGATATCTGGTCCTTTTCCAGCTTATATTTCTCAGCCAGCTCCAGTATTACCGGCTCAATCTTGGCATATGCCTTTTCCATGATTTGCTTTGCAATGTCCTCCGCCGTTGTACCGCAGTAGTCAGCCAGGGCTTTCATGGCCTTTCTGGCGGATTCCACGTTGCCGTAGGAGAAATGTTCCGGCTTTACCAGACCCAGCACATTGGCTGCGCAGGAGTTGGTAATGGTGACAGCGGTACCGTCCTCCATCCGGATTCTCACATAGTCGTCCGGATCCCCCTGCTTGGGTGAGAAGAATTCCACCTTCGGCCCCCTGATTTTATCCGTATCCGTGAACACGGCATAGTCCAGTCCTGCTATATGGGCGGAACGGGGTCCCACATCCACCACGCCCTGCTTGTTAGCCCGGACCATGGAGCCGCCCGCCACGCCCAGCACCCGCACATCCAGGGATGAGATATAGGTGGCATGGCCGCCTACGATGGAATAGTCAATGGCAGGCCGCCCGTTCTTGATGACACCGATATTGGTGGTGGTGCCGCCCACCTCAAAGTACACGCCGTTGGAGGCCCTCAGATACATAAGGGAGCCCATGACAGAAGCAGCCGGGCCGGACAGCATGGTCAGCACGGGGCGCTTCTTCATCTCCGTAATCTCCATGACTCCGCCGTCGCCTCTCATAATCATCAGAGGCACATGAACCCCCGCCTCCCGGACAGACCCTTCCGTGGAATTGGCTGTATCTAACATCTTGGGAAGGATGGAGGCATTGATGGCAGCGGTCCTGGTCCTTCTGGTGAGTCCGTAGAGCTTTGTGATGTCGCTAGCCATGGTGGTGGGTATTCCCTTTGCGCTGGCCGCCTCATACACCTCTGCCTCAAGCCCTCCGTCGTCCACGCCGAATGCCATGGAGGACACCAGGACCTGGGCCCCTGCCTGCTGCATGTTATTTATAGTATCCTCAACAACGGCCTTGTCCATCTTCTTCACGTTAATGAAATCATTTACGATTTTAATTTTTTTCTGGTTGCCCAGGTCTATATCATCCAGTTTTGTCTGTTTTTTTGCCAGGAAACCTTCCATGCCTCCCTTTGCCATGCCGATGACCCCTACCGTGGCCACATCGCCCTCAATCAGGGCATTGGTTGCCTGGGTGGTGGAGTGGGCCACAAATACCACATCATCCGGGCTGATTCCATTTTCATTCAGGCAGTTCTCAAAGGACTTAACCACACCCGCGGCCACGCCTCTGGGGTCGTCGTGGGTCGTCTTAACGGAAGATTTCCCGATAATCTCATGGGTGGCGTTATCAATTGCCACTGCCTTTGTGTGGGTGCCGCCAACGTCTATACCCATCCTAACTGATCTTCCCATTTTAAAACCTCCTCACCCATTCACATCTACATCAGGCCGCCGTACAGTACGAATACTGCCGCGCAGCAGATAATGCCCACAATCCATCCGGTGGGAATGGACATCTTCATATAATCCTTGGTGGAAACCTTGGTGTATCCAAATCCCCACGCAACCCAGGACTGGGTGATATCCAGATGCTGGGGAGCAATGGTGGTCACCGCAAACAGGGGATACAGGAAAGCTACCGGCGCATCGGGAAGGGTTGCCACTACAACTGCCAGAATCGCGGTACCGCATCCAACCAGGTTCATGGGGCCGCGGAAGAAGCCAAGGGGTGTCAGTATGGCGAACACGATGGCCAGGGTAATGGCTGTGGTGGAAACAAATCCTCCCAGGATAGCGGTAAAGTAAGGCGCTGCATAGGTTGCCGCGTTATTGAACATGGCCAGGGTAAGCAGGAATCCTACCATGGGAGCCACATCAATGGAACCATCTGTAAACAATTTTGCAAAGAGACGGCAGATTTCAGAATAGCTGCCCTTCATCTTTCCCGTTGTAATCAGGGCATAGATGCCGGAGAGACAGAAGCCTAAAATAATGGGAATCTTGAACAGCACAACTCCCAGTACCGGAAGGATAACGGAAATCCAGGAAATAGCCGGGGCATTGTCACTTGCAGAGGAAGCAGTGGCCGCCCATGCGTGGGCTGCCTTTTTGTTCATGGAAAGGTTGGCAACCACCAGCACCACCACGATGGCTACCACCATGCAGGTGACGCCAATCTTAAAGTAATCGTTGTAGGTGTAATCTGCCGCCGCAGCGTTAAAGCCTGCATATATGGTCTGGTACTGCTGGAAATTGACAATATTTCCAAAAATACCTGCCATGATGGATCCCATGAAGCTGAACATGGCCACAGGAGCCGGAATGCCCAGTGAAAGCAGGATGGGCAGTACAATAACAGCGATGGAGATAACGGGGCCGATACCTGTCATGGACATAAAGATAATGGCTGTGACGATACACAAAAGCGCCATGGTGATTCTGGGCTTATCGCCGCCCAGCTCAACCACCTTACGAATCAGGGTGGCTGCTATGCCGGTGTCCACCAGGACCCTGCCGAAGAATGCGCCGAAAAACACATTGACCAGAATGGACTTTGCATATCCGGCAGGGCCTTCCGCATATACATACTCCAGCACCTGGATGAAGGTTTTGCCTTCCATGGCCGACGTGGGCGAAAATGCGTTTCCCACCACTGCCAGGGCAGTCCAGAATGTTGCCATGATTGCAAATCCCACCATCAGGTTGAATCCCTTCACACAGTACCATACCATGCCTAAGAAGGACAAAATCATGATAATACCGATAATTACATTGATGTTCATATGAACCCTCCTTTGATGAAAATAGTTGAATGCTCTCCCCCAGAGGCTCCCTTATGCCTCTGCTTTCTCGTACCGGAGCGCGGGAGTGACGGGATTGAATCTTCGGACACGTTCCGGTTACATACGTACCTTGAATTCATTTTTATCCCTTGTTGCTGATACTAATATATTAGTACTGATATATTAGTTTGTATAGGGTCATTTTCCACTGTTTTTCCTCTTATTTTTATACATAGTTCACAAAAATATATGTTTTTATACAGTATTTTTACACTATTTTAGCATTTCTTTAACGCCGGCGTTGTCCGTTCGTTTCTCTTCTAATATATCAGTTTGTCCACAAAAAAAGATACTGTGACATCACTGAATTCCGAGATATCACAGTACCTTTGCCATATATTCATTTCTATATATTACAGCACATTATTCTCCCTGCGCCCCTTTTCCAGAGCCCTCAGTGTGCTGTCGTGGAGTACTTCCTTCTTATACTGGTCCTGGGACAGGTAATAGGAATAGAGGATGTCCGTCAGGAGGAGAATGGGAAACTGGGGTGAAATCACATTTCCATGGTTCAGATGGATCAGCGAGGGAAGAAGCACCACCTCATCGCAGAAGGCATCGAAGTCCGGCCTGTTCCTGGCTGTGAGCATCACAGTCCTGGCCCCCCTCTTGTGGGCTTCCTCCAGAAGGTACAGCACCTCCTCCTTCTCACCGCTGATGCTGACGCCAAAGACAAGGCAGTTCTCGTCCTGGAACACGCCGCGCATACGCATCATGTCGCTGTGGTCCATAGAGGTGATGTCCAGGCCGATCCGCATAAAGCGCAGCTCCATCTCCCTGGCAGCCAGACCTGAGCTTCCTGTTCCGCAGACAAACACGCGTCCTGCCTTGGCCATATACCGGCACACCCGCTCAATCTGCTTTTCATTTACCAGGTTATACGTCTTATTCAGAAGTTCCTGGTAGGCATTGAGCACCGTTCTGGTGTTGCCTGTCATGGAGTCCTGCTTGACCACGAAATTTTCCTCATACTGGTAAATAAATTCCCTGTATCCCCTGAATCCGCATTTCTTTGCAAACCGCGACAGGGATGCCTCCGACACAAACAGCTTTCCGGCCACTGCCTTGGCTGAGAAATCCATCTGCTCCCTGTTATAGATAAAAAAATCCGCAATACTGCGCTCCACCGTTGTAAAATTCACATAATTGGATTCTATGACGGGTATCACTGATTTCAGATATTCCATAATACCTCCTCCCGGTCAAGACCACGGGCCCATTGTAGCAAATGCCCGGTCAGCTCCCGGCTTTTCCCTGTCTCTCAAGAAAATGATAGTAGGCCCCACGCATCCCCGCGTCATTCTGGTGCTTCGCAAAGGCCAGCTCTGTCTTTTCATATATGCTGGATACCAGATACCGGGCAAGGGCCTTTTCCAGTCTGGGCCGCAGGTAGTCCTCCTGGGCCATGATTCCCCCTCCCAGCACCACGATCTGGGGATTCAGCACATAGCATATATTGGAAATGCCCTTGCCCAGGCAATCGCACATCTGGTCAATGGCTTCCCCGCATATGGGATCCCCTTCCCTGGCCATCTGGAAAATACGGTAGCCGTTCCACTCATTCTCAGGCTCCCCCTTGGCAGCCGCCACCCGTTTTACCAGTATGCTGGCAGCTCCCAGGGTCTGGAAATCGCTTCCGTCCATGTGCATGTAGCCCACCTCGCAGGCGCTGCCGCTCCATCCGTGGTACACCCTGCCGCCGATGATGATACAGCCGCCGATACCGGTTCCAACCGTAAGGCACAGGGCTGACTGGGCACCTGCCGCTGCCCCTGACACAGCCTCCGCCAGGCCGGCGCAGTTCACATCATTTTCCACCTCGCAGGGAAGTCCGAATTCCGCCTCCATGCTGGCCTTGATCTTTGTTCCCGCATACTCCGGAATCAGAGGGGCGGCATAGAATATCTCCCCCTTCTCCACATCCACCATGCCGGCTGTGGATACACAGATGCCCTCCGCCTTCCAAATCTTCAGGTAATCCGCCGCAATCCCCAGAACCTTTTTGATCAGGGCCGGACCGCCCTTAAAGGCCTCGGTGGGCACCTTATCCTTTGCAAGAAATTTCTCATTTTCATCCAGCACTCCGTGCTTGATTTCCGTCCCTCCGATATCAATGCAAATATACTGTTTCATCGTGACACCGCTCCTTTATATCTTCTTTTCATCCTGTCCTGCCTCATGTCCTGACACGGTACTTCCACTGGCCTGCCACAAAAGGCAAACCTGCCCGGGGCGCGGACGGATGCTCCGTCCCGCGCTCCAGGGTCTTTGGTTTGCCTCTGTCTCCGGGTCTATATGCTTTTAGTGGTCAATCCGCACCTTAAATATGGCCTTCTTGATTTTCTCAGATTCCTCTACGGCCACGGCTGTGCGGTGCCCGTCCTCCGGGTAGCAAATCAGGAAATCGCCTGCCCGGAGAATTACATGGCTGTTGGGCCCGCCGTCCATGGGAAGGAAGTCATCCTTCTCCACAAATTCCTTCTGCTCCATATTCTCTATAAAGTTTAAATCAATCTGCTCCTGCCCGTCAAGCATTAAATGCACATCCAGGTAATTCCTGTGGGCTTCCCAGAAACGGTTCTCCGGCCGGGTGGTCTCATACTCCACCACATTGACAAACAGTCTCTCGCCGTCAATGGGATGGCTGCCCTTTTCATAGGATGCCAGATCGTGCTCCTTTGCATAGGCAAAGCATTCCTTTAAATTCTCAGGAAGAAAGGCATATGTCTTTTCCTGTGTAATGTTTCCGAATATCATGATTACCTCCTGTCAGCAAATCATTAATTGTGGTAAACCGTAGCGTCCTTTACCGGCTTGGATGTATCCCCGTCCAGCTTTCTTGTAATCATGCTCACCGGAATTCCCACTACCATGGAGATGGCGATGGAGATGATGGAATAGGACCAGATGGATACGGAGCCCGCGGGAGCCATGTACTTGATGCAGACCATGGTGACGGCTGCCACAAAGAATGCCACGTAAGCGCCCTTTGCATTGGCCACCTTTGTGAATGTACCCAGGGCAAATGTGCCTCCCAGCACGCCTAACACCAGGCCCATGAAGCCGTTGAACCACTCATATGCTGACTTGATTTCGCCGTTTGCCAGTACCATGGACACCAGGATGGCCACAATGCCCACTCCCAGGGATACGTACTGGGCGATTCTTGTCTGGAGGGCAAAGCTCATCTCCTTTTTGGAGAGACGCTCCTGGATATCCAGGGTCCAGCTGGTTGCCACTGAGTTAAGGCCGGTGGACAGAGTGGACTGGGATGCCGCGTAGATGGCTGCCAGAAGCAGTCCTGTGATACCTACCGGAAGCTGGTACGCAATATAGGAGGCGAAAATCTGGTCCTGCTGTGCTGCCGGCGGAAGTGCGTTCTGGCTGTAAAATACATACAGGCCTGTACCGATGAGGTAAAATACGGTTGCGATGAAGATGGAAAGCGCGCCGTTGGTCAGCATCATTTTGTTCAGCTTCTTCATGTCTGTGGTGGTGGTGAAACGCTGCACAATATCCTGGCTGGACACATAGGAGGAACAGGTGTTAAGACCGGCTCCCACAATCAGCAGGAATACGCTGTCCTTCAGTATATTGGGATTGAAAATCGGCTGGTCAGGTGCCAGGAACTTGCCTCCGGCCATGGACTAGAAAATGGCTCCGAATCCGCCGTTGATACCGCCTGCCAGATAAAACAGGGCAAAGGTGACGCCTACCAGAAGAACGCTGCCCTGGATGAAATCTGTCCAGAGAACGGATTTCAGTCCGCCTGTATAGGAGTAAATGATGGCAATTACGCCCATGGCAATAATCAGTATGTTTACATTGATGCCCGTCAGGTTGGACAGAACCATGGACGGAAGATACATGATGATGGACATGCGGCCCACCTGGTATATGATGAACATGACAGCGCCCAGGACACG
>JAJQEA010000014.1:0-6541 GCA_021201905.1 Clostridia bacterium | reverse complement strand
GACACGCAGGCCCTTGCTTCCGAAACGGACTTCAAGATAGGGGTAGGCTGTGTCGATGTCCAGCTTGCTGTAGATTGGCAGGAAAAACTTAATGGTAATGGGGATGGCCACAATCATTCCTAACTGTGCGAACCACATAATCCATGTTCCTGCATAGGAATTTCCTGCCAGTGACAGGAAGGAAATGGGACTTAACAATGTTGCGAATATGGAAACGGAGGTAACCCACCACGGAATGGTGCCGTCTCCCTTAAAGAACTCTTTTCCCTTCATCTCCTTTTTGGAGAAGAAGAGTCCGGCAAATAACACAGCCGCAAGATAAACAATCAGGATAACCAAATCAATTGTAGTAAAACCCTGCATAAATCAATCTCCCTTCTTTGCTATACGGAAAACCCCGGGAAACATCCTCCTTTTCCCAAACGCCTTCCGGTCCCATGCCAGCCCTTTCTCCCTCCAGAAAGGACCGGGGACCATTTACTTTTATCTCTGGTACCGCAGGCTCTAGCAGTACGCTGCAACTGCTTCCTTCACCATGCGGGCTGCTTCCTGTGCAATGGCAAGGTCGGATTCAATGAGCTGCGGCAGCGGCTCCCTGACTCCGCCCAGGTCCAGGGACTCATTGATGTGCAGCATCTCTTTAATCATACCGTACATGTTGCCGTGTCCGGAGCACATCTTGTAGATAATGTCGTTGGCGGCGTACTGTACCTTCATGGCTTCTTCCATCTTTCCCGCCTTCACCAGTTCATCCATCTTGAGGAACAGTTCAGGCATCACGCCGTAGGTTCCGCCGATACCGGCCTCAGCCCCGATGACCCGGCCGCTGATAAACTGCTCGTCCGGACCATTGAAGATGATGTAGTCATCCCCGCCCGCCAGCTTGAACATCTGGATGTCCTGCACAGGCATGGAGGAATTCTTCACGCCGATGACCCTTGGATTCTTCCTCATCTCGGCAAACAGCTCTGTGTCAGGGCCATGCCTGCCAGCTGCGGGATGTTGTAGATAATAAAATCCGTGTTGGGAGCTGCCTGGCTCATGGCGTTCCAGTACGCGGCAATTGCATACTCCGGCAGATGGAAGTAGATGGGCGGAATGGACGCGATGGCGTCAACACCAAGGCTCTCCGCATGTTTAGCTAGCTTCACGCTGTCCTTGGTATTATTGCAGCCCACATGTGCGATGACTGTCAGCCTGCCCTTGGCTGCCGCCATTACATTTTCCAGTGTTATCTTGCGGTCCTCCAGGCTCTGGTAGATGCACTCCCCTGAAGAGCCGTTCACATAAACGCCCTTAACGCCTTTTCTGATGTGGTACTCAGTCAGAGCCCTTACCCTCTCCGGGCTCACATTTCCCTCCCCGTCGTAGCATGCGTAAAACGCAGGAATAACACCTTTGTACTTTTCTAAGTTTGCCATAATCTTACTTCTCCTTTCATTGACCCGTTGGGTCCCCTTTATATGAAATGGTTAACATGTTTGTACTAATCCAGCGCCTGTGCAAAGGACTTTGTAATCAGCTGGGGTCTGGTGATAATGGAACCGACCACCACGCTGAAGGCCCCCAGTTCAATGACCCTCTTTGCCTTTTCCGGCGTGTTGATGTTCCCTTCGGCGATGACCCGGTGTTTCACCTCTGCCACAATCCGGCGGATAATTTCAAAATCATTGGATTCTATTTTCAGGTCTTTGCTCTGGTCCGTATAGCCCACCAGCGTGGTTCCGATAAAGTCAAACCCAAGCTGGTCCGCGTGAAGGGCTTCCTCCACCGTTGAGCAGTCCGCCATCAGCAGCTGCTCCGGATAGCGTTTCCGGATTTCCCTGTAAAATTCATCCAGGGTCCTGCCGCCCGGTCTCAGGTTACTGGTGGCGTCCAGGGCAATGATCTCCGGCTTAACCTCCATCAGCTCGTCGATTTCCTTCATGGTCGGCGTGATGTATACCTTGCTGTCCTCATAGTCACGTTTCACGATACCAATGACAGGCAGGTCAACCTGGGTCTGGATTTCAGCGATATCCTCCTTGGTATTGGCGCGGATGCCGTATGCTCCGCCCTCCTTGGCAGCCAATGCCATCCGGCCCATGATAAAGGACGAATGAAGCGGCTCATGGGGCAGGGCCTGGCAGGATACAATCAGTTTCCCCTTCAGGCTCTCAATCTTTTCGTTCATATGAGTTCCTCCTTGTTATGAGTACTTAGCAGCCTTGTTCCGGTCGCTCATCTCTTGTAGCTTAAGTATAGCAGGTTTGAATTTAATTTCAATAGAGCTTCATCGTTCAGAAAGTTCTTTCGTTCTTTTTAAATTAGACCGCCATAATACACAAGTTTTTGGCAGGTGATTTGTGTATTATGTACAATAAAACGTTCCTTGTTTCTTTATAAATGCAAAAAAGGAAGCCTACAAGGCTTCCTGACACCGCTCCCGGTACTGGGCCGGAGTCTCCTGGGTATGCTTTTTAAAAAACTTGGAAAAATAGTTGGGGTCCTCGATGCCCACACTGCGGGCCACCTCATATATTCTCAGATCCGTTCCCTCCAGAAGCTTTTTGGCTGCCTCTATGCGGATGGACACCAGATAATCCATGAAATTGATCCCCATAACAGACTTGAAGGTCCTGCTGAGATAGGAATTGTTGATATAGTTGATCTTGGATATCTTAGCCAGCGACAGAGTGGAATCATCCATATGCTCGTTCATGTACTGGACAATCCGGTGGACCAGCATGGTGTTCTTCTTATTCATGTACTCCTCAATCTGGCTGACCGTAAAGTCTGTAAACTGGCTGATATACGTTTCAATCTCCTCTGCCCCGGTAAGGCGGAGTATTTTCTCGTAGGGCAGATGGTCTGTGCTGTATATCTCTATGTAGGGGATTCCATTGTCGCTCAGGGTGGACAGTGTCACATTGACAATGGAATAAGATATGACAAGATAGTCGGAAAGGCTGCTCTCCGGCAGACCCTTGAGGGTCCCGTAGGCCGTATCCACCAGCTGCCTCACCTTGTCCCCGGCAGGTATTCCCAGATACAGGGGCAGCTCCTCTGTCAGGGTCTGTATCAGCTCCTGCAGGCCGCCCATATCGGATTTGTTCCCCGACGGGAGAAAGGCCTGGTTGTGGCTGTAGCTGGCAATCATGGCATTCTTATACGCCTGCTTGTAGCTATAGCGGATTTCCTCCAGGGAACCCACTGGATTGCCGCAGCCGGCATAGATTCCCATGGACAGCTTTTCTTTAATCAGAACAGTAAAATGGGCTCCGTAGGACATGAGGCTGATTTTTTTATTCTGGCTCAGGAGAATCAGGTTCTGGTGTATGTCCTTCAGCAGCAGCACATCCGTAAGGCGGCCCACCGCCGGGGACAAAACCTCCATGCACTGCTGCCTTCTCAGCTCGTCCTCCTCCGGGTCATTGTGTTTCTCCGGCATCAGCACCATCACATTGTAATGGCCCGTATCCTCTCTCAGCGGGATATCATAGTACCTTATGGTCCCCCACAGGTTTTCCCGGTCCACCTTATTCAAAAGCAGATTGTTCAGGAAATTCTGGACAATCAGTGACCTGGACTCAGCAGTCCTCTGCTTAAGCCCTTCAAACTCAAAGATGGCCCTGCGTTCCTCCATAATATCTGTCCGCACATCCTTCATGACCTCAATCAGATCCGCTCTCCGTATGGGCTTTAACAGGAAGCTTTTGATTCCCAGCTCCACGGATTTCTGCGCGTACTGAAACAGGTCATGGGCCGTCAGCACGATAACCACTATCTGGGGATATTCCTCCGCCAGCATCTGCGCAAATTCCAGGCCGTTGATATAGGGCATCTCAATGTCCGTGATGACCACGTCAGGATGTTCCTCTTCTATCAGCTCCATGGCCTGGTTGGCGCTGGCCGCGTCCTCCACCGGCTGGTAGCCGATGGACTGCCAGTCCACAAAAACCCTGAGAAGCTTCCTGGTTTTCTCCTCATCATCCACAAACATCACTTTTAACAGCTGGTCATATCCCGTCCCCATTGTCCTCATCTCCCCCGTAAGTCACCGGCAGAAGGAAGGTGATTTCCGTTCCGCCCTCCGGCACGCTTCTAATCTGGTAGGACGCCTGTTCACCGTATATCAGCACGATTCTCTGTATGGTGCCAATCAGGCCAATCCCGGTTCCCGACACGTCAATGTCAATATTCCATATTTTATGGTAGTCCTGAAGTTTTGACAAGGTGGGGGCGTCTATGCCCACTCCGTTGTCCCGGACCTGAATTTTCATGGGACCGCCCTCCTCTGTCCCGATCCGGATGCGGATATGCCCGTTTCCTCCCATGGGCTTGATTCCGTGGTACACCGCATTCTCCACCAGCGGCTGGAGAATCAGGTGGGGCACCAGGACCCTGAGGCAGCTCTCATCCACCTGGTACTCCACGTCAAACAGGTCCCCGTACCTGAGCCTCAAAAGCTTTACATAATCGCTTACAATGGCTGTCTCCTTTTCGACGGGTATCATCTGTTCTCCCTGGCTCAGGCTCTGCCTGTAAAAGCTTCCCAGTGTCTCTATGGCCTCATATGTCTGGGACGGCTCCTCCGTCAGTGCCATATAGCCGATGGCATCCAGGGTATTGTAGAGAAAATGGGGCTTTACCTGCTCAAACAGCGCGTGGAGCTCCGCTTTTTCCTTGATTTTCTGCTCCTCCACCAGCCTGGACAGCAGGGATGATATCTCGTCCACCATATTATTATAATTGGTCTGCAAAATCCCAATCTCGCTTTTTGGATATTTCACAGGTATCTTCTTAAAATTCCGGTCCTTTACCGTGTTCATCATGCCGATCAGGGCATAGATGGGATTGGAAATGGACTTGGATATGTATAGGGAGCCAAAAAGCATCAGCACCACATTCACCAGGAAAATAAGGGTGGCAATCAGAAACAGGTCCTTAAAGGCGCTCCGGTTCACCTGACAGGGTATCCTGGCAACGAGGTGCCATCCATAGTCCGGCAGGTAAAGGGCCGTGGTGTGCTCTCCATCCCCCTTCCGGCTCACCAGAAGATTTTCCTCATTGCAGCTTCCGGCCAGCTCTTTAAAGGAATCGTGGTATTCAAATCCCGGCGTACCCGCAATCAGGTTTCCATCCTGGTCCATAAGCCCTATCATGGCCTGGCTTCCATAAGCAGCGGCGCCGCAGATGTCCGCTATGGCGTCCGTGGGAATATTCATGATGATGAACCCCTGAGGCTTCTGGGTCTCCAGGCTGTTGATGGTCCGGATGACGGATACAAACCTGGAATTGTATCTTTTATAGAAAATGCCTCCCGCCTCATATTCCAGTATATAGCTTCCCCCCGCTTCCAGGGCTCTCCTGTACCAGGGACACTTCAACGTGGAATCCACACTGAGCCGCTTCATGTCATGCTTATCCACGCCATACAGGTGGGCCGAAAAATCCAGAAGATAGATGGACTCCAGATAATGGTTGCTGTCAAGGGCGGTAAACAGCATGTTGTCGTATGTTTTTCTGTCCTCCGGCCTTGGAAGATGGTTCACCACATCCAGGGTGCCTCCTTTTAACAGCATGTTGAAATCATCGTTCACATTGAGGACCATCTCATCCAGATTGTTTCTGACCGCGGTCACCATCTGCACCGATGACTGCTCCAGCATGGAGTCCTCCTGTTTCCTGGCTGCCCACGAATACAGGGAATAGGTCAGAAAAAAGCTGATAAGGAAAAAAATCACGAACACAGCCATGATTCTGCGTGAAATATGTTCGTGAAACAGCCAGGCCCAGGCCCTTTTTACGTTCTCACTTAACCCTCTCATATACATCCCCATAACCGGCTCATGCCGGACCGGGGCTGGTTTTACCCGGCCCTATGTCCAGCACAGCGCAAGTCTCTTAAGTATCTCTTTTACCTGTTCCCCGGAGGTCCCCATGTTCAGACGGAAATACCCTCTGCCGGCCTCCTTAAAATGGGTGCCCATAAGCGGTACCAGACGGCCCTTTTCCTCCAGCAGGCGTCTCATGTCCTCCTCGGATAAACCGGTGCGTTTGTATCCAATCCACATGAGATAGGTGCCGTCAGGCACACAGGCATCCAGCCAGGGCAGTTCCCTGCTTATGAACTCCCGGGCAGTCTTTATATTTTCATAGACCTGGGCCCGCATCCGGCCCACCCACTCCCCGCATTCCCTGTAAGCGGGATTAAGGATATCAGCTGCGAACACATTGGGGTTGTGAAGTCCCCACCGGTCTATGGTTTCTGCCATGGCGCAGCGCATTTTGGGATTGGGCAGAATGATGTTGGAAAAAATCAGCCCGGGGACATTGAGTGTTTTTGTCAGGGAGTTAAACACAATGACCTTCTCCTGCTCCGGATTGTCATACATCGTTAACAGCGGCCTGTACACATGGCCCGGCCACACAAAATCCCCATGGATGTCATCTGACAGCAAAAGAAGGTCATGGCGTTTGCAGAAGGAGATGACGCCTGACAGTTCCTCTGCCGTCCATACCCTTCCGGTGGGATTGTGGGGATTGCATAGGATATATG
>JAJQEA010000183.1 GCA_021201905.1 Clostridia bacterium | reverse complement strand
GGGCGATAAAGGGCGTTTTATCCTTTCGGGAATAAACTAAGTAAAATATAAAAGCATTAGGTTTTCTTGAGTCATAAAGTTGCGGAATAATGGGTAAAATGATATACTGATAAAGTATTTGAAAAAAGAATAAGAAAGTGTTGTGCAAGCCTATGGATAATATAAAAACAAAAGAAATGATGGATGAAGGAACAATGAATTTATTGGTGGCCTGGAGAAGATACAATTCAGCTGTGGCAGGTGTCTTTACCTTGCTTATTATTTCTGTATTTCCGTTGGTCTTTCATGACTATTATTATGATATTTTAGTAGCTAAATATATTTTTTATTATGGTTCGGTTATTTTAATGATTGTGGCAATGCTGGCCGGTGCGTTTTTTTTCTGGTATAAGGACAGACATGAGTTTGGGGGGCATGTTGTAAAAGAAATACGTTCTAAAGCCAAATTAAATGCTTTAAAAAAGTCTGACTGGGCTATGATAATTTTTTTAATTGCGGTTACCATATCCACCTTACAATCAGAGTACCGTTTTGAATCTTTCTGGGGAAATGAGGGAAGATATATGGGAATGTTTTTGATGCTGCTGTATGGAATCAGCTTTTTTGTTATCAGCAGATGTTTGAGATACAGACAGTGGTATCTGGATACGTTTCTAGCGGCAGGTATCATAGCATGCATGATTGGAATCCTACACTTCTTTAAAATTGATCCCATAGGTTTTAAGCGAGGGCTGGTGGGAGATGATTATACTATTTTCACTTCTACCATTGGTAATATTAACACATATACTTCTTATGTGGCTATGGTATCAGGAATGGGAACAGTGATGTTTTCAGTGGAGAAAAACAAATACAGAAGGTTATGGTATTTGATAGTAGTGATTATATCACTGTTCGCATTGATTGTAGGTATCAGCGATAATGCGTATCTGGCTTTGATTGTTCTTTTTGGGCTCCTTCCACTGTATCTTTTCAGCAATATAGATGGAGTAAAAAGATATGTATTATTGTTGGCGATATTGTTTACAGAGTTTCAAGTGATAGGTGCTCTAAGCCATACGTATCCCAATCATGTAGTGGAGTTTAAGGGACTGATGAATGTGATTGCGTCATTTAGCGGATTACCCTATCTTATCATTGGACTATGGGGGGGTGCGGTGTGTTTGTATTTATTGGCGTATAAACTGCAGGAAAATCATGCGTTGCACAGCGGCAGCAATATTGGAAGGTGGATTTGGCTGGGCATCATTTTGCTGGTCTGCGTAGGGGTTATCTATGTGCTTTATGATGTGAATATAGCAGGTAATGTGGATAAATATGGACCATTAAACCAGTATTTGCTCTTGAATGATGATTGGGGAACACATCGGGGATATATATGGAGAGTTGGGATGGAATTTTATCAGAAGCAGCCTATTCACCACAAATTATTTGGATATGGACCGGATACGTTTGGTATCATAACAGTAAAAAATTACTTTGAAGATATGGTCAGAAGGTATGGCGAAAAGTTCGACAGCGCACATAATGAATACCTTCAGTATCTAGTTACAATAGGAATTGTTGGTCTTACGACTTATCTGGTATTGCTTATAACCTCAATTATAGAGATGCTTGGTACATTGAAAAAAAGACCTGAATTGATTGCGGTTGCATTTGCGGTTATCTGCTATGGTGTGCAAGCGGCGGTAAACATAAGCGTACCTATTGTTGCGCCGATAATGCTGACCCTTATGATGCTTGGTGTGGCAGCAGTCCGGGAGGCATCAGGAAATACTGAATAATGTAAGGAATGTAAGCAATATCCAGCGGTACTTGGTGGTTGGCTTATTGCATTATTGGGAAGATAATGCTATACTCTAATGGTATGTTTATTTTAAGATACGGCAGATGTTAAGCGCTTTTATGCGATGGGAGTTTGTTGTTTATGAAAAAAGATTATGAACCATACAAGAGAATGGTAAGATTTTTGTTCAGTGCGGTTCTCATAGGCCTGGAAGTGATGGTGTATGGACATGTCTGGTTGAAATATTATAATGGATTCATGGAATTCCCATATAACCGTACGGGCAACTGGCTGATTATGGCGGTTTATGGTATTCTTTTATTAGTATTCAGTACTATTTATGGCGGATTGAGGATTGGATATCTGAGAATTTTTAATATTATCTACTCGCAGGTTCTGACAAGCTTTTGTACGAATATTATTATATATTTACAAATCACTTTGTTAACAAAACATTTTCAGAATCCCATACCATTGTTGGCCATGACAGGCGTGGAGGCATTGTGGATTACTGTATGGAGTGTGATTTGTACTCAGATATACCTCCGAATATATCCTCCGCGCAAAGTAGTACTGGTCTATGGGGAACATCCGGTTTATTCGCTTATGGTGAAGCTTTATGGCAGGGCGGACCGATATGTTATCAAGGAACTGGTACATATATCGAAAGGTATGGATGTAATAAAGGAAAAAGTAAAGCAGTATGAAGGCGTGATACTCTGTGATATTCCTTCGCAGATGCGCAATCAGCTGTTAAAATACTGTTATAATGAATCTATCCGGACTTATATGGTGCCAAAGATATCAGATATTATCATACGGAGTGCAGAGAATCTTCATTTATTTGATACCCCATTGATGCTTGCACGAAATACCGGGCTTAGCTTTGAACAGCAGTTTATAAAGCGTACATTTGATATTATCATAGCGGTGTTTGCTCTGGTGATTCTTTCGCCGGTTTACCTGTTAACAGCAGCCTGCATTAAGCTCTATGACGGGGGGCCGGTGATATTTAAGCAGAAACGATATACAAAGGATGGTAAGATATTCGATATTTATAAGTTCCGCAGCATGATTGTCAATGCTGAGGCAGCAGGAACATCTGTTCCAGCCGCAGATAAGGATCCCAGGACTACGCCTGTAGGAAGGGTGATTCGAGCACTGAGGATTGATGAACTGCCTCAGTTTATTAATATTTTAAAAGGTGAGATGAGTGTCGTTGGCCCCAGACCGGAACGGGTTGAACACGTAGAGTTATACACTAAGGATATACCGGAGTTTGTATATCGTTTAAAGGTAAAGGGCGGGCTTACGGGGTATGCTCAGGTTTATGGCAAGTATAATACGACTGCATATGACAAATTGAAGCTGGATTTAATGTATATCCAGAATTACACGATTTGGCTTGATATAGAAATTATATTTAAGACGATAAAGATTCTTTTGATTAAGGAAAGCACGGAAGGGTTCTCGGAAGAACAGGCAGCTGCTATTACCAAAGAGTGCGGGGATCTCACCGAAACCATGGAGGAAAAGGATAGAAAGCTGTAGATATGAAAAAATTAAATGTGCTGCAGGTCAGCCGTATGTATTATCCGGCCAGAGGTGGAATTGAAAGAGTGATACAGGATATTTCGGAGGGCCTTCGTGATTTTACCAATATAGAGGTTCTCACCTGCCAGGTAAAAGGATGTGAGGTAAAGGAAACTATACATGGAGTTCCTGTTACCCGGTGTGCCAGCAGAGGGATGCTTTTATCTTTACCAATAGCACCCTCCTTTTTTCGGAAGTTTAAGACTATGTCAAAGGGGAAGGATATTGTTCATATTCATCTGCCTTTTCCAATGGCGGATTTAGCGGCTGTGACATCGGGGTATAGCGGTAAACTGGTTATCTGGTGGCATAGTGATGTTGTGCGTCAGAAAAAGCTGATGCTGCTATACAGGCCGATTATGGAGAAGTGTTTAAAGCGGGCAGATGCAATCGTGGTCGCGTCTAAGGGCCATATTGAAGGTTCCTCCTATTTGGGCCCGTACAAGGATAAATGTTATGTAATTCCATTTGGAGTGGAAAAGAAGATGGAGAAGCGGGCTGATGAATATGTGAAAGTAAAAACTGTCAATTCATCCAGTGATATCCGCCTTCTTTTTGTGGGGAGACTTGTATATTATAAGGGGTGTGATGTACTAATTAGAGCCATGAGCAAAGTGAAATATGGTCATCTGGACATAGTGGGTGAGGGACCGCTTAAGAGGGAATTGACAGAATTGTCCGAGAAACTGGGGCTTACGGACCGCGTGTCTTTCCTGGGGGAAGTAGCTGACAGTGTGCTGGATGAGTGTTTTCGTAAATGTGATGTGTTTGTATTGCCTTCAGTAGAAAAAAGTGAAGCCTTTGGTATTGTACAAATGGAGGCTATGGCATATGGAAAACCAGTCATTAATACAAATTTGAAAAGTGGTGTACCGTATGTCAGCTTGCATCGGATTACTGGTTTGACGGTAGAGGCTAAGAATACGTCTGAGTTGGCAGATGCCATGAATTGGCTCGCAGTGCATCCGGAAGCCAGGGAAGTTTATGGAAATGCAGGTTATGAACGGATTAAGGAATATTTTAGTCAGAGTAATATGTTGAAGCAACTTTTTACACTTTATGAAAATTTAACTTGTGAGGAAGCATAGATGAAAATTGGATTTGAGGCCCAACTGTTATTGGACCGACATAAGACCGGAATTGGATGGTGTGCAGTCAATCTGATTCAAAATTTGGTTACCATGGAAGGTCATAATGCTTACCAGATGCACTATTTTTCATTAGGGAAGTCACCAGAACTATTGGATGAGATGAAGCAGTATGAAGATTTGGGGATAATGCTGAAGCCGGGCAAATGGTTCCGTTTTGTTCTGTACAAATTAATATGGCCATTTGTTCCAGTGCCATATTCTCTGTTTTTTGGCAGGGAATGCGATGTTACACAGTTTTTTAATTTTTTTGTTCCTCCAGGTGTAAAGGGGAAAACAGTTACGATTGTCCATGATATGGCATATAAGGCTTGTCCGGAAACCGTAAAGTCGAGAACAAGACATTGGCTTGAGCTGGTGCTGAAAAAATCTTGTAATCGTGCCGATATAATTGTAACTGTCTCTCAATTCAGTAAGGATGAACTGGTCCGTTATCTGGGAGTTCCAAAAGAGAAGATACGGGTAATGCATCTAGGAGTAGACCAGTCAAAGTTTTGCAGTCATCAGTCACGGAAACGGATTGGTGCGGTAAGAGACAAATATCACATCAAGGAGAGATACTACCTGTATTTGGGTACCATTGAGCCGAGAAAGAATATAAAGAGGCTTCTGGAGGCTTATGGCAGGCTTCATGATAAAATGTCGGATGTACCTCAGCTGGTGTTGGCTGGAGGACGGGGATGGCTCTGCGATGATATATATGAAACAGCGGAGGTATTGGATTTAGGCGATGATATTCTTTTTACCGGATATGTGGAAGAGGGAGAAGCGCCTGTCCTTTTAGCGGGTGCAGTGGCTTTTTTGTTTCCGTCCTTATATGAAGGATTTGGTATTCCTCCATTGGAAGCCATGGCCTGTGGAACACCGGTGCTGTCCGCGGACAAGGCATCTTTGCCGGAGGTCCTTGGGGATGCGGCATTGTTGGTAGATCCCGAATCTGTTGACGAAATCTGCCTGGGAATGGAACGGCTGGCAGAGGATGAGGCATTACGCAGTGAACTTTCAAGAAAAGGGAGCGAGCGTGTGAAACTATATACGTGGGAACGGTCCGCACGCATATTGAAGGAAATATATGAGGAATTAGTTACATTGGAGGAAAGAAATGCAGTTGTTTAAGGAGATTTATGCATATAGGGAGATGATATTCAGTCTTGTACGCAGGGACTTAAAGGGGCGCTATAAAGGTTCAGCATTAGGATTTTTTTGGACATTTTTGAATCCGCTTCTTCAGCTGGTGGTATATACCTTTGTCTTTTCTGTTGTTATGAGAAGCGATGTTGAATATTATTATCTTCATCTTTTTGTGGCATTAGTGCCCTGGCTGTTTTTCAGTATGTCTGTATCAGAAGGGTGTTCCTGTATCCGTTCCCAACAGGATATGGTAAAGAAAATCTACTTTCCAAGAGAAGCCTTGCCTATAGCTTATGTCACAAGCCAATTTATCAACATGCTGCTGAGCTTTGTTGTGGTTCTTCTGGTGGTCTTGTTATCAGGACAGGGACTCAACCTGGTGGCGCTTTTATATCTTCCTATAATTGCGATTGTGGAATATTTGTTATGCCTGGGATCGGCTCTCCTTGTGTCGGCCATTATTGTGTATGTCCGCGATATGGAGTATTTGCTGAAAATTGTCACTATGGCGCTGCAGTTTTTAACGCCGGTAATGTATTCAATTGATATTGTACCAGAACGCTATATGGCGATTTATGTTTTAAATCCCATGACCCCGATTATCGTTGCATATAGGGATATTCTCTATTATGGAAAGATACCAAGGCTTACAACACTGCTTCATGCAGTTCTGATGGGCGTGGTATTGCTGGTAATTGGTTTCCTTGTTTTTGGTAAGTTGAAATGTCGTTTTGCTGAGGAGCTATAGTTGATATGAGAGCGAAGGAGAATGATGATGAGTGATCCAATTAATATAGATGAGATTATACAGGAGCTTCGAAATAATGTGAAAAATAAGAGCTATCCCAAGGAGGCAATTGCATTTGATACTGTGTGCGCAAGAAAAAAAGAGGCGGAGGATCTGGATTTTTTTAAGGAACTTATGGAGAGGGATGTCCGCTATATGGACCGCAGTTACTATGTGGATTATGATCAGCTTATAACAGGCAGGAGTCCCAGGATTAAGAAGTTTATTAAGAGCTTGTATCAGTTTCATATCAGACCATTATGGGATGCTCAGAACTGTTTTAACTTGAAGGCGGCATCTGCTATGAACCAGATGCGGAACTTTGTGCTGCAGCAGATTGGGCAGAATGAACAGATGGAGAAACATTTGGAAGAATTAAGGAAGGTCTGCAGAGAGCAGGAGCTTAAGATTGAGCAGTTGGAAAAGATGCTTTCGGAGGAAAAAGAATGAGGATATTTCAAATGCTGAGCAGCCTCACTTATGGTGATGCCATAGGTAATGTTGTGCTGGCTCTAAAAGAGGCTATACAGAAGCTGGGTTATGAGACAGAAGTATATGCAGAAGCCATTGATACCAGGCTGCCTGCCGGATCTGCTAAGAAAATACATTATCTGCCTGAATTGCATAAGGATGATGTTGTCATAAATCATCTGTCCAATGGAACTAGTTGGAACCGCAGATTTGGTGACTTTTCCTGCCGTAAAATCATTTACTATCACAATGTTACTCCGCCTCGTTTTTTTGAGGATTTAAGCGTGGGATTGCAGATGAACTGCCATAGAGGGTTAAAAGATGTAGAGTATCTGGCGGATAAGGTTGACTACTGTCTTGCTGTTTCAGAGTTTAATAAGCAGGATTTAAGGAGAATGGGATACAGGCAAAAGATAGATGTACTTCCAATACTTATACCCTATGGAGATTATGATAAAACTCCCTCTCAGAAAATTTTGGATAAGTATGGAGATGGCAGAACCAACATCCTGTTTACTGGCAGGATTTCGCCTAATAAAAAACAGGAAGATGTAATTAAGGCCTTTTTTTATTATAAAAATTATATGAATCAGGATGCGCGGTTGTTTTTTGTGGGGAAATATGCCGGGATGGAGGAATATTACGAACAGTTAAAGCGATATGTAGAGGCGTTGGAACTTAAGGATGTATATTTTACCGGCCACATAAAATTTGATGAAATTCTGGCTTATTATCGGACTGCAGATGTATTTGCCTGTATGAGTGAGCATGAGGGGTTCTGCGTTCCTTTGGTAGAGGCAATGTACTTTGGTGTACCTATTGTGGCCTATGACAGCTCAGCCATAGCAGATACCTTGGGTAATGGGGGAATATTGACAGAGGATAAGGATCCGAAGTTGGTGGCAGAAATTATAAACAGGCTGGTTCAGGATGAGGTACTGCGAAAAGAGATAATCTCCAGACAAAAGGAACAGCTGAAGCGTTTTGAATATGATAAAGTCACGTCACTTTTCTCTGGTTATTTAGAGAAATTTTTGGAGGAACACAATGAAGGCTGAAAATGCAATTGAAGTTCATGATATAAAGAAAAGCTTTCGGGTATATTTAGATAAAGGCCGGACCTTGAAGGAACTGGTCTTATTCAGTAAGAGAAGAAAATATGAAGAGCGTCAGGTTCTTCAGGGGATTAGCTTTGAAGTAAAAAAGGGTGAAGCATTAGGTCTTATAGGCCATAATGGCTGCGGAAAGAGTACAACGCTGAAACTTCTGACTCGAATCATGTATCCCGATTCAGGAACGATAGAGATGCGCGGGAGGGTATCCAGCCTGATAGAACTCGGGGCAGGATTTCACCCGGACATGAGCGGACGTCAAAATATATATACCAATGCATCTATTTTTGGTCTGACAAGAAAGGAAATTGATGCAAGAGTGGATAATATCATTGAATTTTCGGAACTGGAGGCATTTATAGATAATCCGGTAAGAACATATTCTTCAGGCATGTATATGCGCCTGGCATTCGCCGTTGCTATTAACGTGGATGCGGATATCCTTCTGGTAGATGAGATTCTGGTTGTAGGTGATGCGAATTTCCAGGCAAAATGTTTTAACAAATTAAGGGAAATCAAAGCAAACGGGACAACTATGGTCATTGTATCTCATTCTCTGAGGCAGATTGAAGAAATTTGTGAGAGAAGTATCTGGATTCACGAAGGAAAGATTCAGAAAGAGGGGAACCCAAGGGAGGTTCATCCGGCTTATCTGGAGTATATGGGGCAGAAACGTCCGGAGGTAGCATCAGAGAAGATAAAAAGCGAAGGTGAACGTCCTGGTGACGGAAGGGTGCGGATTAAAACTGTTGAAGTGATTTCAGGCAAAGAGGGTGAGTCCAACGTGTTTAGAACAGGTGAGCCTGTTACTTTAAATATTTCCTACAATGTGGTGGAGAAAGTAGAGGAAGCATCCATCGGACTTGAGGTTTATAATGGGGATGGGGTTAAATGCTATTCAACTGACACAAGAACGGAGAAGATGGATTATATAAAGCTGGAAAGGGATGGAGAGATACATTTGATTCTTGAAAATCTGGAGCTGCTTAACGGGAAGTATACGATGGACTTTTCGATAAAGAGCAAAGACAGCCTCCCGATTGACAGCTATGCAAAAGCATTTTTATTTGAAATGTATTCGGACGTGAAGGATACAGGCATATCGCGGCTGGCCCATAAGTGGGAAGTGAAAAATGTATAATATATTGTAACTAGTTTTCTGGGAATTCCGTCAGATATTTATATACACGTTCAAAATCAAAGGGCATCAGTATATCTGGACCACTTTCTAATAAAATGTGGCAGGTATTGATGTCCTTTATGAATTCCAGCAGTTCCTCCGGGTGTAAGGGATAAATACCTTTGATGCCGGATAAGCTCTTAATATACTCTTCATCCGGAAAAACGCCATCCAGAAGAGAGATAACCGGAATTCCGCTGAAAGCGGCTTCAAATATGATAGAGCTGTGGCCGCTGCCTATAATCAGGTTATGTCCGGCCATCACGTCATATACGGATTGAGAGGAATCGAGGATCTGATACCCTTCTCTCGACAGGATAGGGACGATTCCTGCATCGCCGGCCGGCATTTTAAGGGGGATGTTGGGACCGGCATATCGGCGGAACCAATCGGCATAACCTTCGGCCCCCAGTTGTTCATAAAAAGTAATAATGTTGCTGGGGAAGAATACTGGAGAATAAACCGGATTTTCCTGGTCAATGGCCGGATGTACCTCACGTTGCTTCTTCATCCAGCCAACAACCTCAACCTTCCGGCAGCAACCTAAAAGGCGGTAGTAGAGGTTGTGGGCATAAGGAAGCATTATCATGTCAAAGAGATCCAGCCATGGGATTTCGCTGCAGTGGACGAAACTTTCCATATCATGGGGATAGAATACAGAATAGGCTGGCTTTAAAAAATCTATAAGCTCAATAACCGATATCATATTGCGGTCTTTGCCATAGAAATAGTGATAGTTAAATTCGTCGAACCAAACATGGGCAGAGGAAATCAGGACAATACCGCTCTGGTTTTTCATGTCCTCCAATCGATGATATAGTTCACTGCGCTCGTAGGGAAACTTTTGATCATCTATTACAAGAACGCGATGGCCCTTTCTTTCCATATAGTGCGCCAAGGGCATCAGGGAATTTTCACCGCCGTATCCATGAAAAATGTAACTATAAGTTTGAGTTGACAAGATTAATTTTCCTCCAGTTCATAATTATAAAATTCCGGTGAGAGATGTCCCGTCCTGCGGGCGATATATAGGATGACAGATGAAAAGGAGGCAATGTCCTCTTCTTTACTATCGGAATCTAAAATATAGAAACAGTCGTGATGCCATTCATCCCTCAGATAATCATATCTGGTTGTAGGCAGTTGGGAAACAGCATATGTCTTTGAAACCCGGAAAGCGCTGATTTCAAAAAAACCGTTTCGGTGGAGCTGTGAGCGTATAAATGAATCTGGCAGCAAATAAGGATAGTAACAGGTACCGTGGCTTTGTTCATCCAGACTGTAAGCGGCTTCTCCGGAAAGAGACCGGAAACTTGAACCGGGGAAGGACAAAGCAAGATTGTCAACCGATAGTAACGCCGGACGTCTGGAGGCATCGAGCTGTTTAATCCTTTTGCCAGTATAGAGTAAGGACATTGTGTTGCAGCCTGGATTCAGGGATAACTTTAAGGTGACATTGCATTTTGTACCGGAATATTGTATCGGTATAGTTTTTTTATGAAAAGAAATGGAAACCTTGCTGTTAATATCCAGTACGGTCAGTATAAAATTAAGAGTAATCTGACAATAATCCATACTGTGGTTTATAAAGTGGATGGAACCATCCAATTCCGGTCCAGATATCCACCGGCATATTGTGCCGTCAGGGCGGAACTCCATCTGGTCCCAGTTGCTGTCCCATACGATGCTTACATATGATTGGGAAGAGGGAAGCTGGGGCATAGTGAGGACTAGAGTATCCCCAATGGAATTGGCAAAGGAGGATAGCCTGTCTGTAGTAAGCAGTTGAAAGAAAAGCTCCGGATTTGTAATAAAACAACTGCTTTTAGAGGTGGTCATATGGGCGTCCATGTATTCTTTTATGTCTGCTGCTTTGATATGTGTTATACTCGTATTTAAAACTGAATTTACCGGACTTAGTACAGAGGCCAGATGGCCAATAGATGTTAGATCCGACAGCTTAGGAAGATAGGCAGAAATCTGAGAAATCTGCCCTTCTGCCAATGCGCTGTACTCTGTGTCAAAGGAATAGTCATGTTCAGTAAACTGCTCCGCTAAGTACCCAAAGCGTCCGCAGTGAAGCGGCGCGGAAAAGCAGTCACTATTATATTTAGGAATTCTATCCAGATGTAGAAGTTTAAACAGTTTTTCTATGCCTTTATAAAGATAACAATCTAATTTATAGGAAGCAATCTCTTCTATAACAAAGCGGTTCCCAAATTCCTGGGAACGTGTAATCCAATATATGAAGCCTTTTTTTGACAAGCCTTTTGATAACATTTCTATGGCATGCTGCATCTCGAATAGATCTAAAGAACGGCCAAGCATGGTGTGATAACATTGAATGATGAACTCGGTATCACCAGTTATTTTTTGTAGGGACGCGGTGTTGAATGTGGTGTTTTGCATAGGAACCTCCTTGGTTAATTAGAATGTACATGATATGGGGCGGTGTGTCAAGGAGAAATCATAAACGGGAGCACACCATGTTACATTTATGGCATGAACGGCACAAGGTATCACAGATGATGATCTTCTCACAGGCATTTGTCTTTTTGCAGCGGAACCTGTGGATACAAAAGTTATAAGGATTATTAAAGCTGCCCTTGTTCCAGGTGCCTTGGATCCTATGCAACTTGATTTCTTTGGAGATGGTGGTCGGATCTTTGCATAGGAACCTGGATATGTCTTTCAGAGAGCGGCCCACATTTAAGGAGTGCTCTATGTAAAGACGGTCATCAAGAGTAAGGTGCGTTTGATTGCCTGGGATTATCTTGGACATTACGTACCTCCTATATTCACCGCTAGGGCAACGGTAAAGCGGTTACTATAAAACTGCAATACGGTCAAGGCCTGTGTGAAGGTTTTATTCTGCTTGCGTAAGACTAAATTCCACTTGGTAACGAGGGAATGGAATTTAATTTTTTATTTCAGGACGCTGATTTACCATTAAGATTCTTTTGACAAAGGAAAAGTAGTGTGATATAATATTTAAAGTGATTGTAATGTTATGCTTTAGGAAGGAGTAAGCGGTTAGATTTACTAATCACAGAGAGATATGGTATCAGCAATTATATTAGCAGGTGGAACTGGGACTAGGATGAATAGTAAAACTAAGCCCAAACAATTTTTGACATTACATGGTAAGTCAATTTTAATACATACAATAGAGCATTTTGAGGAGCATCAAGAAGTAGAGCAGATTGTAGTTGTATGTGTAGGGGGATGGGAGAAACATTTAAAAAGAGAATTATCGAATAATAGAATTGAGAAGGTACGGTGGATAGTGCCAGGCGGGACTACTGTTCAGGAATCAATATATAATGGATTAAGTCTTATATATAATGAAGCTAAAAATTTGCATGAGGAAATTGTTTTGGTTCACGATGGAGTACGTCCGTTGATTGATGATAAATTAATAAGTAAAGTGATTGAAGTAGTTAGAGCAGAGAGAACGGCAGTGGCGGTAAGTATGGCTACAGAAACAATAGGCGTTGTTGATGAAAAGGGAGAAATAATAGCGCTTCCAGATAGAACATATTCCAGAATTGCAAAGGCTCCTCAAGGTTTTTATGTTGATGATTTAATGAAGGCACATTTACAGGTCCAAAGGGAGGGGATTAATTGGATGATAGATTCTGCAACACTAATGAAACATTGCGGTTATAAATTGAGTACTGTTGAATGCTCCCAATATAATATAAAGATAACTACTCCATCTGATTTTTATGTGTACAGGGCGCTTTATGAGGCAGAAGAAAATACGCAAATTTTTGGTTTGTAGGTGATTTTTATGATGAATTATTTATATGAAGATTTTCAATGTTTAGCCAATTCGATACCACAAATTAAAGTGATAAGAAAATCAACAGTTATGGTTACTGGAGCTACTGGTTATATTGGGATGCTTTTAGTTGGTTTTTTTTGTTATTTAAATCAGTGGTTAAATGCACAAATAAATATAGTGGTTTATGTGCGAAATAAAGAGAAGGTGCAAACGCTATTTAGTAACGCATCTATAGAAGTCGTAGTAGGAGATATTAGCGATAAAATTAATTATTCCGGCGATGTGGATTATATTTTCCATTGTGCATCAAATACTGATTCTAAGTTTATGGTAGATAAACCTGTTGAATGTATCAAGAGTATAGTAAATGGAACGCAGACAGTTTGTGAATTTGCAGTGGTAAAGAAGGTTAAGAGTATGGTTTATTTATCATCTATGGAGATTTATGGAAATATAGAAGGTATGGTTGATAAAATTTCAGAAGAAAGTATGGGGACGATTGATTTGTTAAATAAAAGAAGTTGTTATCCATTAGGAAAAAGGATGGCAGAGAATATTTGTTATTGTTTTTCGCAGGAATATCAATGTCCTATAAAAATTGCTCGTTTATCTCAGACCTTTGGAGCTGGTTATATACTAGATAATAGTTCAAAGATTTTTGCTGATATTGGAAAATGTATATTGAATCAGCGCAATATCATTTTGCATACAGATGGTTCGTCAATGGGAAACTATGTTTACTCAGCTGATGCTATTAGCGGTCTTATGTATATTTTGGTAGATGGGGACATTGGAGAGGCATATAATATTGCAAATGAGGAATTGACTATGACAATACGAGAAATGGTTGAATTTGTTATAAAAAACTTTAATAATGATATCAGTATAGTGTACGATATACCTAAGGAAAATGTATTTGGCTATGCTTCTAAAACTAATATTAAACTATCAAGCCAAAAATTGCAAAAGATAGGTTGGTCTCCTCAATACAATATGAAAGATATGTATCAGAGAATGTTAGGAGTATAGTAATGGCAGAAAATAAAAAAAATGTGTTTTGGAAATATTTAAATGCAAGAATTGCTATATATGGAATTAGTGTACAAACAAAAATTTTTATTGAAGAGAATAGTAATTTAAATATTGTTGGTTTTTTGGATAGTTATAAAAAGGAGGGGATAATATATGGTAAACCCATTCTTGATTTTGATGATTTGTTAAAAAGACATGTAAATGTGATTATTATTATTGCTCGTGTTAATTCTACCGAGATGATTTTTAGGAAAATATCCGATTTTTGTTTAAAAAATCATATCCAAGTTTTAAATTCTAAAGGAAAAGAAATAAAACATGAGAATTACAAAGAACAATTCGAAGAGGTGAATAACATATCATTGGAAATAATGCTACGAGAGATAGATACTCATGAAGTCGTTAGCTTTGATATTTTTGATACTCTATTAATGAGAAAGGTATTATTCCCTAATGATGTATTTTATCTTATGCAAAAGAGAGAAGGTTTAAATGACTCTTTTCCAGAAAATCGAATTAGTGTAGAAAAGAAGATGATATCTGAAGGGATGATAGCACCTTCGATTTTTGAGATATATAAGAGGTTAATTGATGAGTACCCTGAGGTTGGGTATAATGAGCAAAAGCTCATTAACTTGGAATATGAATTAGATAGGAATCTGATTTTATGTAGAAACGATATTGCCTACGCGTTTATTTATGCTAGAATGAAAAAAAAGCGAATTTTCCTTGTTTCCGATATGTATTATTCTAAGGGACAGATTCAACAGATTCTTTTAGATAATGATATTGTAGGATATGAGGATATTTTTATATCATCGGAATATGGCACTAATAAAGAGGAGGGATTGTTTGTTAAACTTTTGGAGAAATTAGATAGCGAGAAGGCTTTACACGTAGGTGATTGCTATGAAGCTGATATTTTGGCAGCAGAGCAATACCATATTGATACATTTTGGATTAAAAGTGCAGTTTCAATGATGAACTCCTCTAGATATGGACATCTTCTAAAGTATGCAAATAGTTTAGAGCAACGGGTTATGCTAGGATTATTCGTTGCTAGGATTTTTAATAGCCCATTTGCATTGTACCATACGTTGGGAAAGGGAATTATTGGTAACGCAAGAGATATTACATATTTATTTGTTGCACCAATAATAACAGATTATATATTGTGGTTGTGTAGTCGAGTTGATAATAGAAAATGTCAAGTCATTTTTCCATCAAGAGACGGATTTATATTAAAAGTACTATATGAGAACTTAAAAAGTAATAAAAAACTTTTTAAAAAGTTGCCGAATAGTGTGTATTTGGTTACATCCAGGGCGGTATGTATTGGTGCTTCTCTTTTTGATGAAGATGATATAAATTATGCTGCTGTATTTCCATATGAAGGGACACCGGAACAACTACTTGTTGAAAGGTTTTTTTTGGAAAAAGGTGAAATTGAACAATTTGATTCTGCACAATTTAAAGATTTGGTAGAATATGTCCGTTCACATAAAGAGAAAATTTTAAAGCGCTCCCGAGAAATACGATTAAATTATGAAAAGTATTTGCATCAAGTGTTGGACAGTAGCGAATTGATTTTTTCTGATTTTGTTTCATCAGGAACATGCCAGATGTGCTTAGAAAAAATTATAGGCAGAGAGATTAGAGGATGTTATTTTGTAAAAAGTTCTGATACATATCCAGATAAACAAAAATTAAAGATAGTGTCTTTGTATAATGAGGATAGTAGTGTTGCAAAAAAACAATATGTTTTTGAAAATATATTGACAGATCAGTCTCCGTCCTTTTTGTTTTTTGACGGAGAAAAACCGATTTATGCAGTTGAAAAACGCACAATAGAAGAATTAGATTTTGTCTCATCATCTCAAGATGAAGTGTTAAAGTATTTTAATGAATATACTAGCTTGGTCAATTATCGTTACAATTACGAGAAGTCGCTAATAGCGGATTTTTTACTTGAAGTTATAGGACGAAAGTACACCTCGATTAAAGATAGAGTATTTAGAAACTATATTCTCCATGATGATTTTTGCAATCGGACTATGTCGATAAATGATTGCTTATAAAATTAAGAGAAGGAAGAAGGAATATGAATTCTGTATTCATGCAAAGCGAATCCGTTGAAAAACATGAACTAAGTAAGACTTCATGTTGCATTGTTGTGTACATGTTTTATGAGGATTTACTAAATCAATGCTACTTGTACATCGAACAGATACCAAAGTATATTGATGTGTATTTTGTTACATCAAATCCCGAAATAGCACTTAAAGTTAAGAGATATATAAGTCAAACTAAGAAAATAAATTATAAAGTTTTAGTTAAAGAAAATAGAGGTAGGGATATAGCTGCTCTGCTTGTGACTTGCCATGACTTTATAATGGAATATGAGTATTTATGCTTTGTTCATGATAAAAAAAGTTTACAGATGGGAAATGATAATGATGGTTGTAAATTTATGGAATTGATATGGAAGAATCTGATTGGAAGTACTGGATTAATAGACAATATCTTACAATATTTAGAAAACAATAGGAATGTTGGATTGTTGGTTCCACCTATTCCCTACTGGGGAAATTATATTGGAGTATTTATAAATCCTTGGACGTGTAATTATGATAATGTAATAAATTTGGGTGATCAACTAGAATTAAAAAAAAGTGTTTGTTATGAGAAGGAGTATGTGACTATGGGGGGGGCTTTTTGGTGTAGAACAGATGCATTAAGACCGCTTTTTGAGTATAAATGGAAATTGGAGGATTTTTGTCAAGAGCCAATGGCAGCGGATGGTACAATTAGTCATGCAATTGAGCGAATACTTGGTTTTGTAGCTTTAAATAATGGGTATGATGTACTAGAAGTTTTAAACTTAGATTATGCTAAACTAAGACTCTGTGACTTTCAGTTACGCTTTACAAATATAGTAAAAGATTTACAAAATGACTATTTAATAAATAATATTGATTCTTTGAATGAGGAGAAAAAGAAAACGAAGGAATTATTAGCTTATTGCAAAAACTATAAGAACATATACATATACGGGGCTGGTACTTATGGTAAACAGTGTAATGACCTTTTAAAAAGGTATGGTATTAAAATTAATGGATTTATTGTTACTAATAATATGAAAAGGAGATCTTTATACGAGGGTAGCCAAGTGTGGGAATTTGGAGAAATTATGAATCAGTTAGATGATTCAGGAATAGTTATTGCAGTGAATAATCA
>JAJQEA010000240.1 GCA_021201905.1 Clostridia bacterium | reverse complement strand
GAATTGGCGGATGAAAAACCTAATACACTGCCGCCCAGGTTCAGCATGGCAGCCTCAAAGCTTAAACGCGTCCGTGTACTTGGCTCATAGAAAAGGGTGGCCAGCTTCTTGCCACCGCACACATGGGCGTATCCTGGAAGATTCTGTTCAATGTCCCTTGCAAGGGCCAGAAGGTCATCAATTTCTTCCACAGAGAAGTCTAAGGGATTCAATAAATGTCTCATGGGAGTCTCCTTTGCGCATTATATTGTAAAATATTGAATTTGGGAAATAGTTCACACTCTACCAGTGCGATAGCCGGACCAGCCAGATATGGCACTGATTTGTGCCTCGTCATATTCTTACATAGAATGCGGTATAAGTCAAGTAAAAATTACAGGCTTTTAAAAAAATTATGGGCCTTTTCTGAATTTTTTTCATACCCCATGATGTTTCAAATAAGCGCTGGGTGTCATACCTGTATACTTTTTAAATAATTGGCTGAAATATTGTGGGTTGTCCCCACATCCAACCTGTTCCGCTATTTCACTTATCTTCTCATTATTTCCGTTTAAAAGCAGTTCTTTTGCTTTTTCCATACGTTTAGAGGCCAGGTATAAGGAAAACTTCACTCCTGTCTGCTTTACAAACTGTTTGCTTAAGTAGTCCACATTCATATAAAGGTGGTTTTCGGCAATCCATTTTAATGACAGATTAGGATTGGAGAGATAATCATCCACTAAGGAAATGACCTTCAAGATAAAATTACGAGAGGAGGAAGCGCTTTTTTTTACCTGACTGCATGATTCCTTCTAACTGTCCGGAGAAATATTGTATGAGTTCCTGCGGGTTTTTGTAATGATTTACGTTCTCAATATAGGAATTCATCTGTTCACTGCTGATAAATGTCTGGTGTGATGTGGTCAGCAGGCGAAAAAATATATCTGTCATCAATGCCTTTAAAAATGCGATATCCTGTATGGACGAAAAAAGATCATATAAATCCTGCACAGCGGATTCATTGGGATCTTCCTGAAATATGCGGGATATAAAGTGCTCAGTTTTCTCCAATAAGGCAGTATGGTTTACAAATTGGATAGAATGGAAATGTTCAATAAGGCTGATTTGCTCATACCGTTTTAGTTTAGGCATGAGAGAATCCAAAAGCGCTCCCAGGTTCAGAAAGGAGTAGGATTTGAACTCAATTGAAACGGATTGGTCTTTAAAACGGAATCCGTGTATATATTCATTCAGGTCTTCATAGGATGGGGAGCAGTCCATAAAGAAAATAATCAATGTATTTTTAACATATATCATGTGGACGGGTAGGCTGGGAAAGTTGCTTTTAAAATAAGCGGAAAGCTGATCCAGGCAGTCTCCAAGATGCCTTTTTTCCAGGTAAAAAATGTAATACAATTTATACTCCGTATATCTGAAATCAAGTATCTGCTCGTAGTTTTTTGTTAGAGAAAGCAGACTGCTTTCAGATGAAATGCACTCGAAGATCAGATTTTTCATCACATTTTGAGCCAGCTTCTTTTCATTATCCTTTTGCTGCTTCTGCATGGCTTGGAAAGAGCGCTGCCTGTAGCAGTCCTCTTTAACCGCATTGATGGCATCTATGATCTGATGCTCATTACAGGGCTTAAGAAGGTAATGCTGAATACCAAACTGCATTGCCTCTTTGGCATACTCAAAACTATCGTAGCCTGACAAAATAATGAACTGTATATTACTGTCAATTTCTTTAATCTTTTTTACCAGTTCAAGACCTGAGAACCCCGGCATCTTTATATCAGTCAGGACGATATCAGAATAATAATCAAGAATGGTTTCATAGGCTTCCACACCATTGGAGCATACACCTACCACCTCAATCCCTATACTTTGCCAGTCAATAAAATTGCGTATGGTTTCCCGAATGATTTTTTCATCATCTGCAATTACTAATTTTAACATATTTGTCACCTCATTGACATTATTTCATTTCTTCCTGAATAAAGGGAATGGAAATGCGGGCCACTGCTTTATCGTTTTCGTTATATACATCCAGTCCATAGTTTTCCCCATATGTAAGCTTAATCCTGGTATCAATATTGATTAACCCGATGCCGAATCCCCGGGAGTTTTTGGGATTTGCCCTCAATTTTTCCAAAAGACCCATCTCAAACTGGGAACCATCATTTTTTACATAAATATAAATGAATTGTTCTGTATGCAGGATTGTAATATAAATATTACACTCGTCAGCTATCTCTTCCAACGCATATTTTATGGCATTTTCTACAAGGGGCTGAATGCTTAGTTTGGGAATGGGAATCGGGGAGAGTTCCTGTTCAATGGACAAGTGGAATTTTAGGCGGTCTCCGAAACGGAACTCCTGGATTGTAATGTAATTATGTATCAGTTCCAACTCATGCTCCAGAGGTATCATGCGGGAACGGCTGTCCAGGGTGGCATGAAGCAGGTTTCCCAGTGACTCCACGACCTTTGAAATTTCCGTTTCATGCTTGGATTTTGCCAGCCAGTTGATGGATTCTAATGTATTGTAGAGAAAGTGGGGATTGATTTGTTGTTCCAAAGCTTTTAGCTGGGCATTTTTCATTAACATTTCAGCCTGGTAGTTATCCCGAATAAGGCGCTGCTGTTCTCTGGCCATGGCATCAAAATTTCTGTGTACAATTCCAATTTCATCCTTTCGCGTTGAATAGTCATAATCTGTCTGTGGAATAACATCTGATTCACTGTCAAAGGTCTTCATTTTCTTCACTAATGCGAAAATATGTTTTGATATATTCTGTGATAAGACTCCGGATGCAAGCAGGCTGAGGATGATACAGCAGGCCAGGGCAAGAAGAAAAAGCATATGCTCCATTACGATAGAACCATGGGTTTTATCATAATTCATCCAACATTCAAATTCCCATCCATACCCTGGAATCATGCTTTTTAATACAAAATAATGATGTCCTTTGAACGGAATGACTTTATAACCAACATTGGTATTTTCAAATGTGTTTTCTGGGGCAGGAGCATCTGAGCGGTACACCGTCTTTGCGTCCGCGCTTAGTATGTAAGAGCAGTCATCAAAGGTATTATGGGTCGTTGACGCTTTGATGAGCGACTCTGTATTAATAAATATAACCAGTGTTCCCAAGGGTTCCAAATTGGTACCGGCTATACGCCGAATTTGACGGGCCAGAACCAGCTGATTGTTGTACTTATCTAAAACCAGAAAGCATGGACTGCCTTTTTGCTCATCCGTATATTCTTTTATGTATTCCAGCTGAGAAACGGAAAGGGAGGACTGGTGGTTATTACTCCATATAGTTGAGGTAGGGGTATACAGGCAGATACTTTCAACATGGGGAATTGTATATGAATAACTCAATATGGCATTGTACAAAGAGCGGTAGGAGACAGCTGTTTTGAGTGAGGAGGGGGAGTATTTTAAATCATATAGGCTGCCCTGAATTGTATTGTCGGCAATCAGTACAGAGGAAGATGTGGTCATGGAATCAAAGGAGTTGCCGATTTCGTTGGAGAAAAATGTAAGTACGCTGGCGGTAGTATTGTATAACAATTCTTCATTATATTTCATGAAAATGCTTACTGCAAGAAAAGATGAAATGCCGATAAAAAGGGTAATAAGACAATTAAAAAGGAGTAACTTTGTTTTTAATGATGTGTCTATCAACCAGTTGTGCAGTTTTTTATACATATTTAGAAACCTCCATTAAAATCGTACTTAAATTATAACAATATTTGGTATTAATTCAATAAGTTATTGCATATAAAAACGGTTTTGTGAACATTTAAACCGTTTTTTTGTATTTTATCTAAATATAAATCTTGTTATAATGAACCTACGAAATAAAACAGGACACTATTTAAGGAGGGTTATTATGTTAAAGAGAAATATTGCAATTGGAATGGCTATCATGTTAAGCGCAGGAAGTTTATTTGGATGCGGCAGTTCTGAAGGCAATGGGGGAAGCACTTCAGCAGCGGACGCACCGACAGGTACGGAGAAGACAGCGGATGCTTCAGGAGACATGGTGCTGCGGTTTTCATGGTGGGGAAATCAGGTAAGGAATGAAAAGACAGACAAGGTTCTTAAAATGTATTCAGAAGATAATCCCGGGATAAGTTTTCAGGAGGAAATTAATGAATTCAGTTCCTACTGGGATCGATTGGCCGCCCAGTCCGCAGGCAATGATTTGCCCGACATCATACAGATGGACTATAGCTATATCGACCAGTATGTATCTAACGGTCTGCTGTTAGACTTAACTCCATATGTGGAGAGCGGCTTACTGGACCTGTCGAACCTGACGGATTCTACCGTGGATTCGGGAAAAATCGGTGGAAAGCTGTATGGCATTTGTAATGGGCTTAATGCTCCGATGATGATTTACAACAAAACCATAACTGATGAAGCGGGGATTGAGATTGGCGATGAAATCACGCTGGACCAGTATATTGAATACTCGAAACTGATATATGAAAAAACGGGTACCCCTACTAACATTGCATATGGTGCAGGTACAAAATATTTACAGTATTATATGAGAGACAGAGGAGAAAAACTCTACAATAATCAAGGGGGACTGGGAGGTCAGGAAAGCACATTTGCTGATTTCTTCCGCCTTTATGAAAATGCAATCAAAGAGGGATGGCACACGGATCCAGCGGCATTTGTGGAAATATCAACGACATCCATTGAAGAGGATGCGATTCACAGTGGTAAGTCATGGTCTACCATCGTATGGTCAAACCAGTATGCCGCAGCCATGAATTCCAAACCGGAAGAATATGAGTATGCGGTGTGCACATGGCCGGCTAACAATATTAAGCAGGCAGATTATACAAAGCCAAGCCAGTTCTTTTCTGTATCCAGCAATAGCAAGAATCCGGAGGAAGCAGTAAAGGTAATTAATTATCTGACTAACTCTCAGGAATGTAATGATGTGTTGTTAGGTGAGAGAGGGGTTCCGGCGTCCTTTGTTATAGCAGAGGCTATTACACCAAAGCTTGGCCAAGACGAAGAGCTGGTGATTGAATTTGTTACAAAGGTATCAGAAAATTGTTCTGCTTTAGACCTGGCAGATCCGGTGGGATCAGGAGAAATTACGAACCTGATTGACAGTTTGACAGAGGAGGTCTGCTATGGCAGCAAGACTGCTGAAGAGGCAGCAGCAGAGTTTTGCGAAAAGGGAAATGCAATCCTTCTAAAAGGATATTCTGGACAGTAATATGAAAAGCAGATTAAGAGAGGGGACAGAAAAATGAAGGAAAACAAATTGACACTGAGGCAGTGGTTTAACAAGGAAAGTGTGGCAGGAAGTATTTGTACATTGCCTTTTGCGGTCGGATTCTTATGTTTTACACTGGTTCCCATATGCATGTCTCTTTATTATTCCCTGACTGATTATAATATTTTATCTCAGCCCAAATTTATAGGTCTGGCTAATTATATTGAAATGTTCACCACAGATAAAACGTACATTAAATCATTAGTCGTTACCTTTTTTTACACCTTCATATCTGTTCCCATGAGACTGGTATTTGCCCTGGCAGTGGCTGTCATCCTGGTTAGAAATACCAGGATGACCCCTATCTATAGGGCGGTGTATTATCTGCCTTCTATCATTGGCGGATCCGTGGCAGTATCTATTCTATGGAAGCGTATTTTTGCCACGGACGGCGTGATTAATGCCCTGCTGGCAGCCATTGGCATTCATACTCAATTCGCATGGCTGGGCAATACGAAAACTGCGATATGGACCTTGATTCTATTAGCGGTCTGGCAGTTTGGTTCCTCTATGCTTATCTTTTTGTCTGCGCTAAAACAGATACCAAATTCTTTGTATGAAAGTGCACGGGTGGATGGAGCTTCCAGGCCATACATATTCTGGAAAATAACACTTCCCATGTTGACACCCACCATTTTTTCAATCTAATCATGCAGATGATAAGCGGCTTCCTTGCATTTTCCCAGTGCTATATTATTACTCAGGGAAAACCTATGAATTCCACCTTGTTCTATACTGTTTATATGTACCAACAGTCTTTCGAGTTTTATAGGATGGGATATGGCGCCGCTATGGCATGGGTCATGCTGTTTATTGTAGGAACGGTTACAGTAATATTGTTCAAGACAAGAAAGAAGTGGGTATTCAGCGAAGGAGAATGACATATGGGTATGAAAAAAAAGAGAACGGCAGGGATTATAATTTATCACATACTGGTCTGCGTTGGCGGTCTGATAATGGTGTATCCCCTGATATGGATGCTTATGAGCTCCTTTAAAGAAACCAATACGATATTTGCTACGGCAAAAGAGCTGTTGCCTGAAAAGGCTACGCTGGTCAATTACGTGAATGGATGGAAGGGGTTTGCCGGCAGTACCTTTGGACGATTTTTCGCTAACTCAGCCATTATTTCCATTTTTTCAACCGTGGGTGCAGTTGCATCGTCTGCAATAGTAGGGTATGGGTTTGCCAGGTGCAAATTCAAGGGAAGGAAACTTTTGTTTACCTGCATGATGGTTTCTATGATGCTGCCTTTTCAGGTGATGATGATACCACAGTTTATATGGTTTAAAAAGTTAGGGTGGGTGGGTACATATCTGCCGTTGATTGCACCTTACTTTTTCGGACAGGGTTTCTTTATTTTCCTGATTATGCAATTTATCGAGGGAATCCCCATGGAATTAGATGAGGCGGCGAAAATAGACGGATGCTCCTATTATGGCGTATTCCGGCGGATCATTCTTCCCTTAATTGTCCCTGCCCTTATTACATCGGGAATCTTTTCCTTTATTTGGAGATGGGATGATTTCATGAGTCCGTTGTTATATATCAACAAGACGACCATGTACCCCATTAGCTATGCTTTGAAGCTATTCTGCGATCCCAGCTCTACATCTGACTATGGCGCAATGTTTGCCATGGCAACACTTTCCCTGCTGCCGGCCGTCATTATTTTCATCACACTGCAGAAATATCTGGTAGAGGGCATTGCCACATCAGGAATTAAGGGGTGATGAAAAATGAAAAATATAGAAGGAATCATTGAAGGTGCGCGAAAGGTAATCCAAAGCCACTGTGTAGACGGTGGAAGCGGATATGCAAGGTGGATATGGCAAAACTCAACAAATGACAGGGAATTGGGAATTAATCCTTATGGGTGTGCAGATGCGGCAAACATTCGGTATATGATTGGAGACTTTCCGGCAGCGTCAGAGGAGCGTGGGAATTGGATTGCAAACCTGCAGGGATTTCAAAATCCAGTAAGCGGTTTGTTTGAGGAAGCCACGCATCATCCTTACCATACTACGGCACATTGTGTGGCAGCACTGGAACTATTTGAGGAAAAGGCAGTCCATCCATTGTTTGATATGCAGCCGTATTTGCAGCAGCATAATCTGGAACAATTTTTAGATGGACTTTGCTGGTCAGAAGATCCATGGCTGGCTTCCTATCAGGGGGCAGGAATCTATGCCACTTTGGTGCTTATGGGAGAAGCGGATATGCAGTGGGAGGACTGGTACTTCAGATGGCTTAGCATACAGGCTGACCCGGAAACCGGATTTTGGAGAAAAGGGCAGGTTAAACCAGTTCTAAAAGCAGATTCATTTGCCGGAGTCAGAACAAAGCCCTCTGTTTTTCCCCATCTTGCGTCGTCGTTTCACTATCTGTTCAATCATGAATATGCCCATAGGCCCTTGCCATATCCGGATAAGCTTGTGGACACCTGCCTGTCCATTTATAAAAATAATGATTGGGAGACGTTGGGGAGAAAGGTTTCTTTTGCAGAAATAGATTGGGTGTACTGCTTAAACAGAGGACTGCGTCACAGCGGTCACCGGTTTGATGAAGCAAAAACAGCCCTTCATGACTTTGCGTACTCCTATATTGATTATTTGGAACATCTGGACTATGAAACAGATGATGGATTTAATGATATGCATACACTGTTTGGATGTGTCTGTGCGCTGGCCGAGCTCCAAAGCGCTCTTCCGGGAGAGCTTGCCACCAACAAGCCGTTAAAGCTGGTGCTGGACAGGCGGCCATTCATATAATTCCTGTTTGTGGACAAAAATTGGTATGCGGGTAATGAGAATAAAAATAGATAGATGGAGGAAATTGAGAATGAGGTATGCAAAGAACAAAGTATCAGATATTAAAATCGCCTATATTGACGGCGGTTCCAGAGGATGGGCATGGACATTTATGACAGATTTGGCCTTGGAAGAACATTTGTCAGGCACTATAAATCTTTACGATATCGATAATAAAGCGGCCCAAAATAATGAGCTGATTGGAAATCTTATTTCCAAACGGGAAGATGCACTGGGAAAATGGGATTACAGAACCAGTTCAAGCCTTAAGGATGCATTGACAGATTGTGATTTTGCGGTGATATCTATTCTTCCGGGCACTTTTGATGAAATGGAGTCAGACGTCCATCTTCCGGAACGGATGGGAATTTATCAATCTGTGGGAGATACGGCTGGACCTGGAGGAATAATACGTGGTCTGCGTACAATACCAATGTTTGCAGAAATTGCAGAGGCCGTTAAGGCCTACTCACCAGAAGCCTGGGTCATTAATTATACGAATCCTATGTCCCTGTGTGTAAAAACATTATACCATGTATTTCCCGAGATAAAGGCATTTGGATGCTGTCATGAGGTCTTTGGCACACAGAAGGTACTAAAAGGAATCTGTGAGGCGTGCTGTGATGAGAAGGATATTGACTGGCATGATATTTGTGTTAATGTATTGGGTATCAATCATTTTACCTGGTTTTCCAGCGCTTCCTATAAAGGCATAGATCTTTTTCCAGTGTATGATGCCTATATTGCAGAGCATTTTGAGGATGGATATCATGATCCGGACAGAAATTGGATGAACTCGTCCTTTAACTGTGCTCATAGGGTGAAATTTGACCTGTTTAAAAGATACGGCCTTATAGCAGCGGCAGGTGACCGGCATCTGTCTGAATTTATGCCGGGAAATGAGTATCTGAATAATCCGGATACAGTGAAGAAATGGAAATTCGGATTAACAACAGTGAACTGGCGGAAAGAAGACTTAAAGAGACGATTGGAGAGAAGCCGCCGCCTGGCTGTAGGTGAGGAGGCTGTTGAGTTAAAACCAACCGGTGAGGAAGGAATTCTTTTGATAAAAGCGTTGTGTGGATTGGGCAGACTGGTCAGCAATGTGAATATTCCCAATACATATGGGCAAATACCGAATCTTTCCCAAAATGCAGTAGTAGAGACAAATGCAGTATTTGAACGGGACGCAATTCGGCCCATGATAGCCGGAAATCTTCCTGAAAACATCAAAGAACTCATTCTTCCGCATCTGGAGAATCACGAATATACGCTTCAGGCGGCTCTGACGTATGATGAGGATTTGGTGGTAAAGGCATTCATGAATGATCCTTTGGTAAAGGGGAGAAGATGCACTGAAAAAGATGTGAGAATGTTAGCGCATGATATGATACAAAATACATTGAACTATTTGCCGGATGGCTGGAAGTAGATGAAAGACGGATATAAATATGCTGCATGATTAAATTATAAAGAGCCCTCCCAAACCGGGCCCCGCTTAAAGCCAGCGGGGCCCGGTCTTTTGCTGCGCTTCGGCCTGATTTACTTTACAATTACCGTTTTTCGTGTTACATTTACTACTGAAAACGGATAGGGTGTAAGGAATTATTAAAGGAAGATTAAAGAAAAATAGAAGAACAAACCACCCTCTCTGTGCTATACTGAACAAAATCAGTAACAGTCTGTCCATAGAGGCTGTTATCCGGATTGGAGCGCTTTAACGCCCCGGAAAGGAGGCTGGATTTGGCAGAGGAACAGTTGGCCGTGTCGCCGGTCCCTGAGAAACAGGATGCAGGAGAAAAAGACACAGGAAAAGAAAATACAGGAAAAGAAAACAGGCCCGTGGTCATACGGGTAAAGAATTTATATAAGATATACCGGGTAGGCGATATCAAGGTCCGGGCCCTGGACGGACTGGATTTTGACATATATAAGGGTGAATTCGTTGCCATCGTGGGGGCCTCCGGTTCCGGCAAATCCACCCTTCTCAACATGCTGGCCGGGTTGGAAAAGCCCACCAAGGGGGAGATTGAGATTGGCAGGGTCCATATAGAGAAGATGACGGAGCGCCAGCTGGTGAGCTTCCGCCGCGAAAAGGTGGGGTTTATCTTCCAGGCATACAACCTGTTAAATACCATGAATACCCTGGAGAACGTGGCACTTCCCCTTTCCTTCCGCGGTGTTTCCAGAAGACGGCGGCTTAAGGAGGCCAGGAAATATATGGACCTGGTAGGCGTGGGAGGACAGGCCAGGCATATGCCCAACCAGATGTCCGGCGGACAGCAGCAGCGTGTGGGAATTGCCAGGGCCCTGGTGGTAAATCCCCAGATTATATTTGCCGATGAGCCAACGGGAAACCTGGATTCCAAGACCACCATGGAGGTGCTGCGCCTGATGCAGAAGATTGTCAGGGAGCAGAACCAGACCCTGGTCATGGTTACCCACGACAACAATCTGGCCTCCTATGCGGACCGGAGAATCCGGATCATGGACGGCCGGATTGTGGGAATCGAGACAGGCGGCAGGGAAGCGTTATATGAGGGGAATGCAGAGAAAAAGGAGTGCAATGAGAATGAGAGCAAATAAATGGTGCAAAGGCCTGACGGTGTTCCTGGCAGCCTCAATGCTGGCCGGGATGCATCCGTCCAGCGCGGCTGCCAGCGATTACAAACTGGGCTATAACACCAATGCCAGTGAAAATGATTATGTATTTACTACAAAATCACTCAAAGGGACCATCGGAAAATCCATGTCCATTCCCTTCCGCATCAGGGCCACGGATGAGGATATGGAAAACCTGCGCATCAGTCTCCTGGAGACCAATGAGTTTCAGCAGATAGAGGAGCGGGGAAACGGGGATTACTCCGTTGACTATTATCCCTTTGAAATCATGGAGACCACCTTTGTGGCCAAGAGCGTGGGAACCATCAAGAAGGGCAATGTAAAGAGCGTGTCCCTGTCAGCCAGGGTGCGGCGTGACGCCCTGCAGGGATACTACAGCATCCCTGTGCTGCTGGAATGGGACGGCGGTTCAGATACAGACTATATCAATGTATGGATTTCCACCTCCTCCACATCCGGGGCGGACGAGGAGGAGGACAAAAAGGAGGGCAATTACTTTGTGGTGGGTGAGAACCAGCCCACGCCGCGGGGCGTCTATCCCAATGTCATGGATTACACCGTGAATTTCCGCAACAAGAGGGAGACCACGGCGCAGGATGTGACGGTCAGCATGCAGCTGTCAGAGGACGATGCCAAGTTCCCCTTTGAAATCAATGACGGCAATTATGACCGCACCTTTGAGCGGGTGCAGCCGGGGGAAACCGTGTCCGCCCCCTACAGCATGGCAATCCGCAAGGATTCCTATACAGGCTATTATCCAATCAAATACACCATCACCTTCCGTCTGAGCTCCGAGGGAGACCTGCACACGGAGGAGGGAACCTTTTACGTACATATCGTGTCCAAGGATAAAGAGGACGATCTGGGAGATTTTAACGCCAACGACAGGACCAGGGCCAGGCTGATTGTGGAGAGCTATCACACGGTTCCGGAGGAAATCTACGCAGGGGACGAGTTTGAGCTTATTCTTAACATGAAGAATGCATCCACCTCGGTTCCTGCCAGCAACATCCTCTTTAACCTGGAGTCGGAAAAGGTATCGGACAGCGCTGTGTTTACCACGGAGTCCGGCACCTCATCCCTGGTGGTGGACAATATGGCTCTGGGACAGACCACTGAGGTGAGGGCCAGATTCACGGCCAGGGCAGGGGTGGACCAGCGCTCCTACGCCATCACGGTAAAGGAGAAGTACGACAGCCCTGAATTCAAGAACGCAGAGGAAAGCATTGTGGTGGACATCCCTGTGAAGCAGTACGCCCGGTTAAGCACCAGCACCATTGACGTTATGCCGGACAGCATGACCGTGGGCTCTGAATCCAATGTCATGTTTGGAATCAACAACACGGGAAAGGTCATTCTTTACAATGTGACCGTGACCTTTGAGGCGGATTCCATCAAGACCACGGACACCTATGTGGGAAACATCAAGCCGGGTGAAACAGGCAACGTGGATACCATGCTGACAGGCATTGCTCCCACCCAGGATGAGGGAACTGTGCGCATCCGTATTGATTATGAGGATGAAAACGGCGTTCCCGCGGAACCGGTGGAGAAGGAGCTGACCCTCAATGTCATGGAGGAGATGGAACAGAACTGGGATGATATGGGCGTTTCCATGGATGCGGGCAGCATGGACGCGGAGGCAGCCACGTCCTTCTGGGGTAAATACAAGTTCCTGGTGATTGCCGGTGTGGTGGCAGCGGCCGGTATTGGGGCCGCGGTTGTCATCCGAATCAGGAAGAAACGCAAGGCGGCAAGGGAAGAGGATGTGGACGATGAGATTTCCTGATCTCGTAATCATGAGCATTAACAACTTAAGACGCAGGAAGCTGAGAACCGTCCTGACTGTGCTGGGAGTTATCATCGGCACCGCGTCCATTGTGGTCATGGTATCCCTGGGAATCGGACTGGACCAGATGTTTATGGAACAGATTTCCTCCTGGGGAAGCCTGACCACCATCAACGTGTATTCCGGTTCCTCCTATGGCGGCGCGGTGATGATTGGAGGGGGCGGGAGCGGAAAATCCTCGGATCCCACCTACATTACGGACGATGTCATTGAGCAGTTCAGCCGTCTGCCCCATGTGTCAGGGGTATCCCCGGTCCTGGAAATCAATGTGGTCATGCGCCAGGGGGCCTACGAGGCCCAGTATCTGTCCATTATGGGCGTAAGCCAGTCCTTTCTGGAGCAGATTCCCCTGGGCGAGGGCAGGCTGCCGGAGCCGGGTGAGATGGGCATGGTGATGGGCAACACGGTCCAGCAGAATTTTTATAATTCCAAGACAGGCCGCGGGTACTGGGACACGGGCGAGATGCCGGATGTGGACTTCATGAATAAGCCGCTCTTTGTTATTTTTGATATGGATGCCTATTTCCAGACCAGGAATGGAACCGTCAGCTCCTCGGAGGACGGGCAGACGCCTGTAAAACCCCCGAAAAAGTACATGATGAATGCTACCGGAATTGTGGAAGGCGGTCCGGATGACTGGAATTCCTATTCCTATAACGTGTACACGGACATCGACGGGCTAAAAGCCCAGCTGCGCAAGGTGTTTAAAAAGGGAACCGTCATACCGGGACAGCCCACCAATAAAAAGGGAAAGCCCTTAACTATCTGACCTATAACCGTGCTCAGATATTTGTGGACGATATGGAATATGTCCCTGAGGTTCAGAAGCAGATAGCGGACATGGGATTCCAGGTCAGCAGCCAGGCGGACTGGATGGAGAGCACGAAACAGCAGTCCAGCATGATACAGGCTGTTCTGGGCGGTATCGGAGCCGTTTCCCTGTTCGTGGCAGCCATCGGCATTGCCAACACCATGATGATGTCCATCTATGAGAGGACAAAGGAAATCGGAGTCATGAAGGTGCTGGGCTGCGATATGGGAAATATCCGAAACATGTTTCTCATTGAATCCGGTTTTATCGGTTTCATGGGAGGCGTCGTCGGAATTCTGCTCAGCTACAGTATCTCGGCGGTTATCAACCGGTTTGTTAACCTGGAGGAAATGAACGGCCTGACGGGCAACCTGTCCAGAATACCGCCCTGGCTTTCCGGGGCCGCCGTGATCTTTGCCATCTTTGTGGGTATGGCCGCAGGATTCATGCCGGCTATGCGCGCCATGAAGCTGAGTCCCCTGGCAGCCATCCGGAATGAATAGGGAAAATGTGTTGGCGTGGGAGGCTGCTTTCCTGCGGTTTTCTTCAACACTCAGCCGACACCCTTAATTAGTAAAACTTCTAAAAAAGGGTTGCAATATTAGAAAAAAAGATATATATTAATGGTAGAGCGTGTGACTGGCGGATAGTGGAGCAACCACAGGGAGCACGCAGTACCATGAACTGGTTTGAGCCGACCGCCTGGGCATGCAATTTTTTTGCGTGTCCGGGAGCCGGCTCTTTTAAGTTTCAGAAACCTATTAAGCCAAATGGAGGAATCAGTATGAATCAGATGTCACTGGAACAGGAACTGAAAGGCAATGCTTATCCCGGACGGGGAATCGTCATCGGGCGCTCTGAGGATGGGACAAAGGCCGTAACCGCCTATTTTATCATGGGCAGAAGCGCCAACAGCCGCAACCGCGTGTTTGTGGAGGAAGGGGAGGGAATCCGCACCCAGGCATTCGATCCCGCCAAGCTGGAGGACCCAAGCCTGATTATATATGCCCCTGTACGGGTTCTTGGAAACAAGACCATTGTAACCAACGGGGACCAGACCGATACCATCTACGACGGAATGGACCACCAGATGACCTTTGAGCAGTCCTTAAGATGCAGGGAATTTGAGCCTGACGCGCCCAACTACACACCGCGAATCTCCGGCATCATGCACATTGAAAACGGAAATTATAACTATGCCATGTCCATTTTAAAGAGCGATAACGGAAATCCGGATTCCTGCCTGCGCTTTACCTATGCCTGCGAGTCACCGGCAGCAGGAGAGGGACGTTTCATCCACACCTATATGCATGACGGCAACCCCCTTCCCAGCTTTGAGGGAGAGCCCAAGAAGGTGGGCATAAGCGGGGACATTGACGCCTTTACGGATTTGGTCTGGAACAGCCTTAACGAGGATAACAAGGTGTCACTGTTCGTGCGTTTTATCAATATTTCCGACGGCACATATGAGACAAGAATCGTAAATAAAAACAAATAAGGAGAGAGGTATCATTATGAAAGAACTGGCACTTAAATACGGCTGTAACCCAAATCAGAAGCCTTCCAGAATCTTCATGGAAGGGGACAGGGAGCTTCCCATCACAGTACTGAGCGGCAGACCTGGCTATATCAATTTCATGGACGCGTTAAACGGCTGGCAGCTGGTGAAAGAGCTGAAGGCAGCCACAGGACTTCCCGCAGCAGCCTCTTTCAAGCATGTATCTCCGGCCGGGGCAGCCGTGGGCCTGCCTCTTGACGAGACGCTGAGGAAAATTTACTGGGTGGATGATATGAGTGAGCTCTCACCTCTGGCCAGCGCGTATGCAAGGGCAAGGGGAGCGGACCGCATGTCTTCCTTTGGGGACTTTATCTCTCTGTCTGATGTGTGCGACGCTGACACGGCCAGAATCATTAAGCGCGAGGTGTCTGACGGCGTCATCGCTCCGGGATACGAACCGGAAGCCCTGGAAATCCTCAAGTCCAAGAAAAACGGTAATTACAATGTCATCCAGATTGACCCGGATTATGAGCCGGAGACCCTGGAGCGCAAGCAGGTGTTCGGCATCACCTTTGAGCAGGGACATAACAGCCTGGAGATCAACAGGGACCTTCTGGAGGATATTGTCACTGAGAACAGGGAGCTTCCGGATTCCGCCAAGATTGACCTGATGATTTCCCTCATCACTCTGAAATACACACAGTCCAACTCCGTATGCTATGTAAAGGGCGGACAGGCCATCGGCATCGGCGCGGGACAGCAGTCCAGGGTACACTGTACGCGCCTGGCGGGCAGCAAGGCGGACAACTGGTATCTGCGCCAGGCTCCCCAGGTGATGAACCTTCCTTTTGTGGACAGCATCAAGAGGGCTGACAGGGACAATGCCATTGATGTCTATATGGGAGATGATTACATGGATGTACTGGCTGACGGAAGATGGGAAAAGACCTTCAAGGTAAAGCCTCCTGTATTCACCGCTGAGGAAAAGAGGGCCTGGCTGGACACCATGACAGACGTGGCTCTGGGTTCCGACGCCTTCTTCCCCTTTGGGGACAACATTGACAGGGCCAGCAAGAGCGGCGTGAAATACGTGGCGCAGCCAGGAGGCTCTGTCCGCGACGACCAGGTTATTGAGACCTGCAACCAGTATGGAATGGTGATGGCATTTACGGGAATCCGTCTGTTCCACCACTAATGGTTTTATAGGGTGAAACGACTGCGCCCGGGGCAAATCCCTTGAAAGGGAAGGCCCCGGGCGCTTTTCTTTTACCAATTTTCTGCAGTGTTTTGCTTTGCGGTCCCTCCATATTTCCGGTTGCCCTAATGGAAGACCAAGGGTATAATGGTACATGAATTGTCATTGGGAGGAAAGAGGGTATTACATGATTACAGATTTGACGGTGGAGCATCCGAAAAAGACGCTGTGGCGGTTTGCGCTGCCCATGTTCATAAGCGTCATGTTCCAGCAGTTTTACAATATCGCGGACAGCAGCATTGCGGGCCGGTTTGCAGGTGAGGACGCGCTGACAGCCGTGGGGGCATCCTATCCCATCACCGTAATATTCATGGCTTTTGCGGTGGGAAGCAACCTGGGGGCTTCCGTGGTGGTGTCCAGGCTCTTTGGGGCAAAGGACATAGGCAGGATGAAAACAGCCGTCTACACGGCATTTATTGCCTGCGGCGCCATGAGCCTGGTTCTGACTGTGTTGGGATATGCCTTCTGCGGGGATATGATGGGGGTAATCCACACCCCGGACAATATATTCGCGGACGGAGAGCTGTACCTTAAAATTTACGTATACGGCCTGACATTCCTGTTCCTCTACAATGTATGCACAGGCATTTTCACTGCCCTGGGGGATTCGAGGACGCCCCTTTATTTCCTTATCGGATCATCCCTGGGAAATATAGCGCTGGATTACTGGTTCGTGGCCCGGCTGGGCCTGGGAGTGGCCGGAGTGGCATGGGCCACTTTTATTGCCCAGGGCGTTTCCGCCATCCTGGCTCTGGGAACCCTGGCCAGGCGTCTGGGCGCTCTTAAGACCAACCGGAGGACCGTGCTGTTCAGCGCTGTTTTGCTGGGGCAGATAGCAGCCATCGCGGTGCCCAGCATCATGCAGCAGAGTGTGCTGTCAGTGGGAAATATGTTTGTCCAGGAAATCGTGAACCGGTACGGCTCCGCTGTCATAGCAGGCTATTCCGGCGCCATCAAGCTCAATACCTTTGCCATCAATGCATTTATGTCCCTGGGAGGCTGCCTGTCCAGCTATACGGCACAGAATCTGGGAGCGGGAAAGAGAGAGCGGATTCCCATGGGCTTTAAGACAGGGGTCAAACTGTCCTTGTATGCCACAGTTCCGTTTTTCCTGCTGTATTTTGTGTTCAGCCGCCAGATGATGGGACTGTTCCTGGGGGGGGG
>JAJQEA010000410.1 GCA_021201905.1 Clostridia bacterium | reverse complement strand
GTATCAAAGATTGTGAAGACGAAGATGGTTTATGAGCCAAACATGGAGCATCATAAAAAGTATATGAAGTTCTATGAACTATACAAAGAAATATATACCTCAATTCAAAAGTCATGGAAGACGAGGGCAACTATCTTGAAGGAGTAATCACATGTTATATGAAGAAGCCAGACAGGAAATTTTAGATGTTTGCAGACGAATGGTCCGGAAGGGATATTTTCTGGGAACCTGGGGCAACGTCAGTGTACGGATAGGAGATCATATTGTGCTTACTCCCAGTAAGGTTGAGTATGGAAGCATGAGACTGGAAGATTTTGTCGTCATTGACCTGGAAGGTAATAAAGTGGAAGGCAGCCGCACCCCCACATCCGAGAAGGAAGTTCACCGTCAGATTTATCTGGTGAGGGACGATATAAAAGTAGTTATCCATGCCCATACACAAAAAAAGCCATGGCTGTATCGGCATTGCCAATCTCGTCAGTACCCTGTATGGTGGAGGAAATGTCACAATTGTTCGGCGGCAAAATCCCCCTATCCAGGCAATATATTCCGGCAGAGCAGCATCAGAGTCTGGGAAGAGGGGCAGCTGAGGTGATTGAGGATAAGAATGGTCTCATACTACGCAACCATGGTCCTGTAGCCTGCGGAAGAGATCTTTCAGAGGCGGCCCTGACAGTTGATGTTATGGAAAAAGCGTGTGCTATTTATCTGGATATCATTAACCGGCCTATAAAGGAGATACCTTCCAGATTCGTCCAATCGGAACGGGAGCGATTCCTGTTTAAATATGGGCATGAGAATACATAGCTGATACGCCGATAGAGTGAGGGGGAATTAATGCTTTTTTCTTGAGGTTAAAATCATAGTATGATATAATCGAATGTATATTTCATCAGAAAGTAAGAAAAGAGTCAGTGAATATCATATGAATAGAACAGAACGACTTGCAGAGATTAAAAAAGTAGTGGAAGAATCAGGCCGTATAGAGGTCAATGATTTAAGCGATATGTTTCATGTGTCGGAGGTTACAATTAGAAAGGATCTGTCTCTTTTGGAAGACCGTCAGTATATCCGAAGAATACATGGAGCAGCCCTCCCTAATGGTGAAATCAGTGACGCAGAACCGATCCGTGAGGATTCTCTGGGGATGCACATTGAGTATGACCGGAAGAAGGAGGAAATTGGTAAGATAGCGGCATCGTTGGTGACGGACAGCAGTTGGGTGTTCATAGGACAGGGCACTACCTGCTACTATATAGCCAGAGAACTGGCAAAGCTGGAAGAGGTCAATGTATTGACGAATAATCTTTTGGCAGCCCAGGCACTGGCTAAGAATAAACAGGCTAATGTCATTGTCACCGGCGGGAATCTGGTACATAGCCATCTGTATGTAGCAGGTGAGATGTTTATGCGTAATCTGGACAAGGTGTATATATCAAAGGCATTCATGGGAGTTGGTGGAGCGGACTTGTCTGCAGGATACACTGTGAATTACTCCACAGAGCTGATTGTATATCAGACCATAAAGGCGATTGCCGACCAGCTTATCATTGTATTGGATTCTTCCAAATTCAACCGTACCACATTTCTCAGCTTGGGTTCTTTGACTTTTTCTGATGTGATTATATCGGATAAAGGAATCCCTGCAACCTACAGAGAATTTTATGAAACGAATGGTGTCAAGGTTTTGACCTAATGCCTGTTTGGAAGTTCATTTTTTGTCCGAACACGCTGCAGGCTGCAAACGGGAACCTCTGCCATGACGGTTCCCTTTCGTTTCTTAAAATTCGGGAGCAGGTCGCTTTAGGCGAAAATGCAGGATTCTGATTCGGAAATTTTTCTGTCTATGATTTAATTCTATATCTGTCACGATACCCGCGATTTCCTCAAACCATAATTTAAAACTGAATAAAGAAAGCCGGACTATATGAGAGCGAGAAAGCCATGACGGGGCGAGTTACCGTTCTCGGAAGTTAGAGGAGAATATGATGATGATTCAAGGTGTGAAGTACATGACGGATTTCGAAGCCAAAAAGGCAATTTTGGATATAGGAAAACGCATGTATGACAAAGGCTTTGTAGCCTCCAATGATGGGAATATCAGCTGCAAAGTGGGAACAAATGCCATTTGGACTACGCCGACTGGTGTCTCAAAGGGGTTTATGACCCAGGATATGCTGGTAAAGATGGATTTGAATGGAAAGATATTGATGGGGAAATGTAAGCCCTCGTCCGAGGTAAAGATGCACCTGCGGGTTTACAGGGAGAATCCGGATGTACAGGCAGTGACACATGCCCACCCGCCTGTAGCTACCAGTTTTGCCATAGCAGGAATCCCTTTGGATAAAGCAGTTCTGACAGAAGCGGTTATGGGATTGGGCACTATACCCGTGGCACGTTATGCGACGCCGGGTACAGAGGAAGTACCGGATTCTATTGCATCCTTTGTCAATACCCATAACGGAGTGCTTCTGGCAAATCATGGGGCGTTGACATGGGGAAAAGATGTATATCAGGCATTTTACAGATTGGAATCGGTTGAATATTACGCTACGATTTTGATGTATACAGGTTACATAATCGAACGCCAGAACACGCTTTCTTCCAGTCAGGTGGAACGGCTGCTGGAAATCAGAAGAAAGCTGGGCATCACCACGGGAGGCATACCATCCTGTACCGACGTTGATCAGACGGGTGTGCAGCAACAGAGAAAAAATGCCACTGAACTGGCTGAGTCACTTAATCTAAAGGGTGTAACAAGACTCATGAGGCCGGGGGATATTCTGGAGAAGCAGGAGGAGATGCCGCCGGCGCAGGACAAATCAAAAGAAGAAATAATAAGAGAGGTAGTGAGGCGGGTTTTGGAACAACTGAAGTAGAATCATTAGGGGGATATCATCATGGAAATAAGTGAAAAAGAGGTAGAAGCCATTGTCAGGAGCGTGCTATCCGGATTGGGACAGAAGCATTTTCAGGCAGAGGCATTGCATATAAAAGACAACCTGTACAGCGAAGGTGAGGATGGGGTCTTTGAACAAGTTGAAGATGCCATCGAAGCTGCCAGTAAAGCACAGAAGGAATGGGTGCATGGATATAAACTGAAAGACAGGAAAAGAATCATTGAGGCTATCCGGGTGACATCACGCGCCCATGCTGAATCTTTGGCCAGGATGGTCCATGAGGAAACAGGAATGGGACGGTATGCGGATAAGATAACAAAACATATGGCTGTCATTGATAAAACTCCGGGAGTGGAGTGCCTGGTGACAGATGCCATTTCGGGAGATGAGGGACTGATGATAGAGGAACCTGCTCCTTTTGGCGTAATTGGTGCCATCACACCTTCCACGAATCCCACAGAGACCATGATCAACAACACAATCAGTATGATAGCCGGAGGAAATGCTGTTGTATTCAATGTCCATCCGGGGGCGAAGAAGTGCTGCACCTATTGTCTGCAAATACTTCACCGCGCCATTGTAGAAAACGGAGGCCCCAAAAACCTGATTACCATGCAGAGAGAACCTGATATGGATGCTGTGCACAAACTGACTTCAAGTCCGCATATCCGTTTGATGGTGGGAACCGGAGGGATGGGAATGGTCCATGCGCTGCTGTGTTCCGGCAAAAAGACCATCGGCGCGGGGGCGGGAAACCCGCCTGTTGTAGTAGACGATACGGCAGATTTAAGCCTGGCGGCCAGGGAACTGTACAGAGGGGCTTCTTTTGACAATAATCTTCTCTGTCTTGCGGAAAAGGAAGTCTTTGTGATGAACAATGTGGCTGAGGAACTGGTAGACAGGCTGGTCGGAGAGGGGGCTTATCTATTGGATGACCTCCAACTAAAAATGATTACAGAGTTGGCAATGGTGAATAAAGATGGAAATTATGAAGTAAACAAAAAATGGGTGGGTAAGGATGCCGGAACGTTTTTAGAAGCAATCGGTATACAAGACCATAGAGAACCACGGCTTCTTATCTGTGTTACGGACAGGAGCCATCCGTTTGTAAAGGTTGAACAACTGATGCCGGTATTACCAATTGTACGCTGTGGGTCATTTGAGAAATGTGTGGAATGGGCAGTGGAGGCGGAGGCAGGAAATCGGCATACAGCATCTATATTTTCAAAAAATGTGGAGCATATGACACTGTTTGGGAAAGAGATCGAGACAACAATCTATACTAAAAATGGTGCTACATTAAAAGGAATAGGAATTGGCGGTGAGGGCCATACCACAATGACCATAGCGGGCCCTACCGGAGAAGGACTTACATGTGCCAGAAGCTTCACCCGCAGACGCAGATGCATGCTTGCGGAGGGTGGTTTAAGAATTATATAGATTCCATGAGTCTTTCTGGACCAAAATAAAAAAGAAAGGTGAAGATATGGCATTAGGTTTTCTGGAGTGTGCTGGTTACGGAACTGCGCTGTATGCCATGGATCATGCCTGCAAGGCGGCAGACATAAGGATTGTGGGAATTGATACAATTAACTCTAAAGACAGTTCTGCAATCATTCCCCTGACGGTTCAGGTTAAATTTGAGGGAAGTGTGGACGATGTAAGGATTGGTTGTATAGCGGCAAGGGATGCTGCTCTTATGTTTAATGATCCCAAGGACGTTCTCGCTGAGAGCATTGAAGGACCTTGTGGTGGGACGAATGTATTATCACTTATAACAAAAGTACCATGAAGATGAAAGTATAACAAAAACATATCAGGAGGTAAGAAAGATGGCATCTACGTCAATAGGTCTTATTGAAACAAGGGGATTAACGGCATCCATCGAGGCTGCGGACGCAATGCTCAAAGCGGCCGATGTGGAACTTATGGGAACGGAGAAAATAGGCTCAGGTCTAGTAACGGTGATAGTTACTGGCGAGGTGGGAGCTGTGAAAGCCGCGACAGAGGCGGGGCAGGAGGCAGCCTCCAGAATCGGTGAGCTGGTTGCTGTCCATGTGATTCCCAGGCCACATCAGGATATCACCAGGATATTGCCACGCTTGAAATAAGGCATATAACAATATAGAGAGCAGGACGGCCATGGGAAAGATAGGTAACGCCATAGGGGTTTTAGAAATCAGCTATTATTCCAATACGGTAGTTGTCGTGGACCGGGCATTGAAGGCAGCAGATGTAGACATAGTCAGTTTCCACAAAAAACTGGGAGGAAAGCTGTGCCATGCGGTCCTGTCAGGTGGAACCTCAGCTGTAGAGGCAGCCATAGAGGCTGCTGTCCAAGCAGCAGAGACAGTAGGAGCAGATGCGATAAAGGTGGCTGCGGTTATTAACGCCCCGCATCCGGAGATAATGAAACTTTTAAATATGATTGAGGAGGTAAAGTAATTATGGCAGAGACTGGTGTGGCTTCAAAGAAAGGAATGTTGGCATTGGGGATGATTGAGACAAGGGGACTGACAGCATCCATTGAGGCGGCAGATGCAATGTTAAAGGCAGCCGATGTGGAATTAGTTGGAACAGAGAAAATAGGTTCAGGCCTGGTGACGGTTATGGTTCAGGGAGATGTTGGGGCGGTCAAAGCAGCTGTGGAAGCTGGACAGGATGCGGCGTGCAGGATAGGCGAGCTGGTGGCTGTTCATGTGATTCCGCGTCCTCATACGTCAGTGGGCGCTGTACTTCCCTTTATCCGGTAACAGCAGGAGTGATGTATGGAGAGAAAGGACGATGTTAACAGGGAAATAATGATTCAGGCCATATCATCATTGGTTTATGAACAGTGGGAACGTTTGAGCAGGGATCCTTACCTGGTTCCGGTAGGGATTTCAGCCAGACATGTCCACCTCTCCAGGGAACATGTGGATCAACTGTTTGGTCAGGGATATCTGCTTACTCCTATGAAGTATCTGAGTCAGAACGGACAGTTTGCATGTTTGGAACAAGTGGCTGTTCAGGGGCCTAAGGGCGGATTTCAGAAAGTACGGATACTGGGACCGGAGAGAGCAGAAAGTCAGGTGGAGATGTCTGCCAGTGATTGCAGATTTTTGGGAATTGAACCTCTTGTAAGGACGTCGGGAGAGATAGACAATACACCTGGAATCAAATTAAAGGGACCCTCCGGAGAAGTAAGCCTTAAACAGGGAGTTATGGTAGCGGACAGACATATTCACATGACCCCGGAAGATGCAGCATGGTTTGGCGTGTCAGACCGGGACCGGGTGAATGTCAGGGTTCCGGGCCCTAAGGGAGGTATATTGAGCCATGTGGTGATTCGGGTTAGCACTGACAGCCGTTTGGATTTTCATATTGATACGGACGACGCCAATGCATTTCAGTTAAAGCAGGGGCAGTGGCTGCCTGTCAGAAAGGAAATGTTTGAATGATTTTAGGTACGATTAAAGGCAATGTGGTCTCTACAAGAAAATGCAGTAGTCTGGTTGGTTTTAAGCTTCTTTTGGTAGAACCATACTATGGAGAAAAGAGAAATATCATTGTCGCGGCGGATACCATTGGCGCAGGAATCGGCGAATTGGTACTGGTGACAACGGACAATACCACACAGTATGCACTGGACCGGTCGGCTCCCGTAGATGCATTTGTGATTGGCATAGTGGATTCGCCGCCGCAGGCAGAACTGTAGGGATGCAGAGGTTATATCTTCTGGATTGTGATACAGACTTTAATGAAAGAGGATATGGATATGGAAAAGATACATGCAGTGAAGACCACCTTGTTTGGGAAAGGCTCCATCGCACTGTTGCCTGAAGAACTAAAAAAGAGAGGACTCACAAGAGGGCTTATTGTCACGGATTCCTTTTTGTATAAGAGCGGGGCGGCGGACCGTGTAGGGTCCTTCCTTTTAATGGCCGGTCTGGAATATGCGGTGTATTATCTGGTACAGCCTAATCCTACGGTGGAGGTTGTGGAAGAGTGTCTGAAAGCCGCTGGTGCCTTGGAAGTAGATGTCCTGGTGGCTGTGGGAGGCGGTTCTGCCATTGACACCGCTAAAGCTGTCAGTATTGTACTTGCAAACGGCGGTCATGTTAAGGACTATGAGGGGGTTGGCAAGTCTGGAAAGCCGGGAATTCCTATTGTAGCTGTTAATACCACGGCAGGCACCGGGTCCGAGGTGACATCTTTTTATATTGTCACCAACTCTGATACTCACTCCAAAATGTGTATGGTGGATACAAACAGCATGGTAACAATCGTCGTGGATGATACGGATTTCATGATGACAATGCCGAAAGGTCTTACCGCGTCCACTGGAATGGATGCAATGACTCACGCGGTGGAAGCAGCCGTGGCAAAGCGGGCAACGCCTTATACAGATAAAGATGCCTTATGGGCTATTAGAGCTATAAAAGAATTTCTTCCTGCTGCCGTTTCCAATGGAAGCGATGTAAAGGCAAGAGAAATGATGGCTTATGCACAGTACAGTGCCGGAATGGCATTTTCCAATGCAGGGCTGGGCATTATCCATGCCATGGCCCATGCACTGGGTGGCCGGTTTGGTCTTCCTCATGGACTCTGCAACGCTATATTGCTGCCCTGTGGTATGGAATTTAACGGTTCAGACAAACTGGCATCCCAGGCATTTAAAAAGGTGGCAGCCGCCCTTGATTTGCCAGGGGTGGACTTAATGACTGGTTTTCAAGCGTCACAAGCATCTGCTGTATATCTAAGAGAATTTTCTGCATCGCTGGGCCTGCCCCAAAGATTGAGAGATATGGAAGTAAATCCCGAGGCGTTTGGTGAGCTGGCAGAGACGGCAATGGAAGATTCATGTATGGATGATAATCCCTTTAGGCCTACAAAGGAACAGGTGGAAGATGTATACCGGAGGGCTTATTAAAAAAAGAAAATTCAGATAATATTTTAAACTGCACGATTTTACGAAGAAAGAATATGGAAAAAGGGTTATCAATCCTCCATATCTTTCAGATACGTATGAATGGTGCAGTTTTTTTTGAGGATGAAACGTAGAACGTATTGAACCGCTGAATACTGTTTTCTGGAAATTAGACCTAGCCAAGATAAGAAAAAAATTGTATAATTCAACTAAAACATAGCTAAGAACAGTATAATTATAACTGTTTCAGAAAGGGGAGCATATATGTTAATTGGAGCATTGGAAGCAGGCGGCACAAAGATGGTGTGCGCCATTGGAAAGGAAGACGGTACCATATTGGAGCAGGTATCCATACCCACCACCACGCCGGAGGAGACCATACCGAAGCTCATCGAATATTTTAAGGACAAGGAGATTGAGGCCCTGGGAGTGGCGGCTTTTGGCCCTGTGGATGTGAAGCCGGATTCAGAGACTTACGGATATATCCTGGACACGCCTAAGCTGGCATGGAGGCACAAGGATTTTCTGGGCAGGCTTAAGGAGAAGCTCAAGGTTCCCATGGGGCTGGATACGGATGTAAACGGCTCCTGCCTGGGAGAGGTGACATACGGATGTGCCAAGGGACTGGACAGCGTTATCTATATCACCATAGGAACCGGTGTGGGTGTGGGCGTGTGCATCAACGGAACGCTCCTGCACGGAATGCTGCACCCCGAGGGAGGCCACATCCTTCTGGCGCGCCATGAGGATGACCCTAAGGGCGGTATCTGTCCTTATCACAAAAACTGTCTGGAGGGCTTTGCAAGCGGTCCCTCTATCGAGGCCAGATGAGGTAAAAAGGCCGTGGAACTGGTGGACAGGCCCGAGGTATGGGAGATGGAGAGCTATTACATTGCCCAGGCCCTTGTGGACTATATTGTGCTGCTTTCGCCACAGAAGATTATTCTGGGCGGCGGAGTGATGCATCAGGAGCAGCTGTTCCCCATGATTCGCCAAAAGGTGAAGGCGATGTTAAACGGCTATATCAAGACAAAGGAACTGGAAGACATGGACAACTACATTGTCCCGGCAAGCCTTCACGATGACCAGGGAATCATGGGATGCATAAAGCTGGGACTCAATGCGTTACAGGCATGACTTCCTTTGGAGGATTTTGATACATGTTGAACAGACAGCCGGTAAACTCGTTAAAAGGAATTGGCGAGAAGACAGGCAAACTATTTGAAAAACTGGGGGTCGTCACCATAGACGACCTTCTGTCCTATTATCCCAGGGCATACGATGCATACGAGGCTCCGGTGCCCATAGGGCAGTTAAAGGAGCAGACCATCGTGGCTGTGGAGTCGGCACTGATGAGGGGAGCGGACCTGGTGCGCCTGGGCCATATGCAGATTGTCTCGGTACAGTTTAAGGATCTGACCGGCTCCCTCCAGGTATCCTGGTATAACATGCCCTACATGAGGGCAAATTTAAAGACCGGCGTGAAGTATGTATTCCGGGGCAGGGTGGTTAAGAAAAGGGGCCGGATGGTCATGGAACAGCCGGAGGTATTTACCCCGGAAAGCTACGAGGCCCTGGCAGGCTCCATGCAGCCTGTATACGGACAGACCAGGGGACTGAGCAATAAGACCATTGTACGGGCGCAGCAGATGGCCCTGGAAGTGCGGAAAATGGAGAGGGAGTACATGCCGCCGGATGTAAGGCGCAGGTATGAGCTGGCGGAAATCAATTACGCCATGGAGCACATCCATTTTCCGGCTGACCAGACAGAGCTGCTCTTTGCCAGGAAACGTCTGGTATTTGACGAGTTCTTCATGTTCCTGGTTGGTGTCAGGCGTCTGAAGGAGCACAGGGAGGACAGGCATTCTGCCTTTATGATAAAGGAGGCAGAGGCGGTGACTGCCTTACAGGCCAGTCTGCCCTACGCCCTTACGGGGGCGCAGGAAAGGGCCCTGAGGGAAGTATATGATGATATGGGAAGCGGCCTGGTGATGAACCGCCTGATTCAGGGAGATGTGGGATCCGGCAAGACCATCATTGCCATTCTGGCCCTGTTGCAGGCTGCATATAATGGATACCAGGGCGTGCTTATGGTACCCACGGAGGTGCTGGCCAGACAGCATTTTGAGTCCATGACCAGCCTTTTTGAAAAGCAGGGAATTGAAAAGGTTCCCGTGCTGGTCACCGGCTCCATGACAGCCAAGGAAAAACGTCTGGCATATGCAAAGATTGCCAGCCATGAGGCGGACATTATCATCGGCACACATGCCCTGATTCAGGAAAAGGTGGTGTATCACAACCTTGCCCTGGTTATCACCGACGAGCAGCACCGTTTTGGTGTGGGACAGAGGGAGCTTCTTTGCAGTAAGGGACAGGAACCCCATGTGCTGGTAATGAGCGCCACGCCCATTCCGCGTACACTGGCCATTATCCTGTACGGGGATTTGGATATATCCGTCATAGACGAACTGCCTGCTGGGCGCCAGACCATAAAAAACTGTGTGGTGGATCCCGGCTATCGTCCAAAGGCATACACATTCATTGAGCGCCAGGTGGCGGAGGGCCATCAGGCTTACATCATCTGTCCCATGGTGGAGGAGAGCGAGATGATTGAGGCTGAGAATGTGCTGGATTACACCAAGGCCCTGAAGAAGGCGCTGCCATCGTCTGTCATGGTGGAATATCTCCACGGCAAGATGAAGGGCAAGGAGAAAAATGCCATTATGGAGCGCTTTGCGGCGGGAGAAATTCATGTACTGGTATCCACCACGGTCATTGAGGTGGGAGTCAATGTGCCAAATGCCACGGTGATGATGATTGAAAATGCGGAGCGGTTCGGCCTGGCCCAGCTCCACCAGCTCCGCGGACGGGTGGGAAGGGGAAAGGACCAGTCCTACTGCATCATGGTCAACTGTTCCCGGGATGAAGGGGCGGGCGAACGCCTGGATATACTAAACCGTTCCAATGACGGGTTTTATATCGCCTCAGAGGATTTGAAGCTGCGTGGGCCAGGGGATATCTTCGGTCTGCGCCAGAGCGGGGACATGGAATTTAAGCTGGCGGATATATTTACAGATGCCAATATTTTAAAAAAGGTTTCAGAGGAAGTAAACCGGCTTCTGGATGAGGACCCTGAGCTGGAAAAGGATGAGCACAGGGAGCTGAAGCGGAAGGTGGAGGATTACCTGGGAACCAATTATGAGAAGCTGAACCTGTAGCGGATTTTATATGAGCTGTCATAATAAGAACTGCTATATAAGAACTGATATATAAGAACAGAAAGGAGTGTTTTACCGTGAATGAGACACTGAATACGATTTTAACCAGGAGAAGTACCAGAAAGTTTTCAGACAAGCCCATTCCTGAGGATGAGATGGAGCTGATTGTACAGGCAGCCCTTCATGCGCCCAGCGGAATGGGACTCCAGACATGGCAGTTTACGGTTGTGAGAAACAGGGAGAAAATCCAGATGCTGGCAGCGGCCATTGAAAAGACGCTGGACCGCCAGGGATATGATATGTACCAGCCCCAGGTCCTGGTTATTCCGTCCAATGAAAAGGAGAGCCGCTTTGGCCGGGAGGACGATGCGTGTGCCATGGAAAACATGTTCCTTGCCGCCCATTCCCTTGGAATCGGTTCGGTGTGGATTAACCAGCTCCAGGGAATCTGTGATGAGCCGGCCATCCGCCAGATACTGACATCCTTCGGAGTGCCTTCTGACCATGTGGTATACGGTATGGCGGCTCTTGGATACGCGGCCGACACCAAGGAGGATAAGGCACGTACAGGCAAAGTGGTGTATGTGGATTAGTCTGCATATGCGCGAATGATAGATGCATCTATGTATGACAAAATCCCCAGACTGTGTTTAACACATAGTCTGGGGATTTTCTGCTGTTTCCAGCAATGATACAATCTTACTTCAGAAATCCTTCAGAAGGGGAGGATTTATTTACCTGCCATCTGACGCTCCTGGGCTTCAATCATCTTCTTAACCATATAGCCACCTACGGAACCATTCTGTGCAGAAGTCAGGTTACCATTGTATCCGTTGGTTAACGGTACACCAATCTCGTTAGCAACCTCCATCTTAAATCTGTCCATTGCTTCCTTTGCTTCAGGTACATTTGTTCTGTTAGAATTGTTAGACATAATAAAACGCCTCCTTGTATTATATTTGCCATGAAATTGTTTAGTGGTTCATGGCTTGTTTTGTGTTACAATCCTATTATGTGATGATTCAAAAATTATAAACTAGAAGGTTCTTCGTATTTTGGTTAAAACAGGAAATAGCCTTTTTTGTTCATATAGACATTTGAAGCTGTTTGAAATAGTATAGTAGAAGTTCACATTTATCTTTAAGGAGGTATGGTTGGATGAAAAAATCTGGTACAGATACGGCGGCTGGAGCTGCCGCAGGAGTAGCCGTGGGAATAACAGTGGGAATAGCCGCAGGAATAGCCGGACTGCTGGCAGGAGAATATTTTTTTCATATTGCCCTGGATGCTGCAACGGATAAATCAGCCCTGTTAAAACCGGCGCCCGGCACAGGAAGGGCAGAAAAAGGACCGGAGAGGGAAAGAAATGCCAAAGAAGCAGTAAAAATACTGAAAGCACAGTATGAGGAACGGGAAATCCTGTCCTTTGACCATTTAAGACTTCACGGCTATCTGTGTATGCAGCGTGAGCCAAATAGAAAATGGGCTGTATTGGTCCATGGATATGATGATTCCGGTCTGTGGTTTGGAAGAGAAGCACTGGCTTTTTATCAGGCGGGATTTAACCTTCTTCTGCCAGATGCGAGAGGTCATGGAAAGAGCCAGGGCACATATGTGGGAATGGGCTGGCATGACCATCTGGATATCAAAAAATGGATATGCTGGCTTGTAAAACAATATCCGGATTCGGAAATCGTCTTATATGGAGTGTCTATGGGCGCTTCTGCGGTCATGATGGCCGCGGGCGGTAAATTGCCTCCGAATGTAAAGGCAGCGGTGGAAGACTGCGGATATACGTCCGCCTGGTCTGTTTTATCATATCAGATGAAGTCCCAGTTCCATCTGCCTGCGTTCCCATTCTTATACTGTGCGGATTTAGTCACACGCATAAGGGCCGGTTACGGTATGAAGGAGGCGGATGCATTAAAATGCGTGGCAGGAACCAGTCTGCCCATTTTCTTTATCCACGGAACGGAGGATAGGTTTGTGCCTTTTAGAATGATGAAGGAGCTCTATGATGCCTGTGGGAGCGAGAAGGAATGCCTTGCAGTGGAGGGCGCGGCCCATGTGGAGGCAGCGCTGGCGGGCAGTGCTGCGTATTGGGACAGGGTGTTCCGGTTTGTGGGCAGGTATATGGAGGCGGAGGAAATAAGCACAGTGGAGACAACCCCACAGTAAAGTCACAAACATGGGGTGAAACAACGCAAATCCGTTGATTTTCAATCATAAATATTAAGAGTAATTTAAAGGATTTTGCTTGTACATATGATATACTGTTACACAAATGAAATTATCTAAGGAGGAAACACTACATGGATTACAGGATGTTGGGAGATATACTGCCGGCCGTTGAAGTCAGGCTGCAGGCGGGAGAAGCTATGTATACACAGTCCGGAGGAGTGGCCTGGATGAGCGACGGTTTTACATTGGACTCCAATGTGAAGGGAGGGCTTATGAAGGGACTGGGAAGGATGTTTTCCGGCGAATCCCTGTTCATGGCCACCTATACGGCGTCCAGACCGGACAGCGTCATTGCGTTTGCGTCCACTGTGCCGGGGAAGATATTGGCAATCGATACGGCAAAGACCAGCCTGATTTGCCAGAAGGGTGCATTCCTGTGCGCCCAGACAACGGTTGAAGTAAACACCGTACTGACTAAAAAGTTTACGGCCGGCTTTTTTGGCGGAGAAGGCTTCATCCTTCAGCAGATACAGGGAAGCGGCATGGCGTTCCTGGAGGTGGACGGAGATGTGGTGGAGAGGGTTCTGGCACCGGGAGGAGTGATTAAGGTGGATACGGGAAATGTATTCGCCTTTGAACCCAGCGTATCCTATGAAATCGAGACAATCAAGGGCGTAAAGAATATCCTGTTCGGGGGTGAGGGGCTGTTCCTCACAAAACTGACAGGTCCAGGTAAGGTATACATGCAGACCATGAACATTGCTGAATTTACCGGACGGATTGCCCAGGGGCTTCCCACTTCCAAATAATGAGGGAAATGTTGCAAAAATCCTAAAAAAACCCTTGTATATCTGGAATTTTCATATTATACTTGTTTGGTATGAAAATTGCTGTAAATATGCAGCGTATGGAAGCGGGAGTAATGAATGAGAGTAATCGCAGGCAGCGCCAAAAGGCTGCTTTTAAAGACACTGGATGGGCTGGATACCCGGCCTACCACGGATAGAATTAAGGAGACGTTGTTTAATATGCTTCAGCCGGATTTGCCGGACTGCATGTTCCTGGATCTTTTTTCCGGCAGCGGAGCCATCGGGATTGAAGCGCTGAGCCGGGGAGCCGGTTTGGCTGTGATGATTGAGAACAATCCAAAGGCATTGGAGTGCATCCGCGATAACCTGGCCAGGACAAAGCTGGAGGACAGGGCCATGGTGATGGGCTGCGACGTGATAACCGGACTGAAACGGCTGGAGGGCAAGAATTACAGGTTCGATATTGTTTTCATGGATCCGCCCTATGGTCATGAGTATGAGCGTCTGGTTCTGGATTACCTGAGCCATTCCCCCATGGTTACAGAGGATACCCTGATTGTTATTGAGGCCTCCAGGGAAACTGAGTTTGGATGGCTGGAAGAATCCGGCTGGCATATGATAAAAAGCAAAGAGTACAAGACCAACAAGCACGTGTTCGTTGGCAGAGGAGAGTAGATGAGGACAGCAGTATATCCGGGAAGCTTTGATCCAGTTACATTAGGCCACTATGACATCATTGAGCGCACAGCAAAGATGGTGGATAAATTAATCATCGGGGTCCTTAACAATAAGGCAAAATGTCCGTTGTTTTCTGCCCAGGAACGTGTTAATATGTTAAAGGAAGTGACTGCGTCCCTGCCTAATGTGGAGATTCAGTCTTTTGAAGGCCTGCTCATTGACTTTGTGCGCAGGAGCCATGGGGATATCGTGGTCAGGGGACTGCGTGCCATTACGGATTTTGAATACGAGCTTCAGATGGCGCAGACCAACAGGGTCATTGCACCGGAGATTGATACTATATTTTTGACTACCAATTTAAAATATTCATATTTGAGTTCCAGCATCGTGAAAGAGATTGCGGAGTACGAGGGGGATATCAGTGAGTTCCTCCATCCGGTCATTGCAGCCAGGGTAAGAGAGAAGCTGGAGGAGAGGAGACGGTTGACATGATGAGTAGGATAGAGCAGTTAATCAGTGAAATCGAGGAATATATAGACAGTTGTAAATTCCAGGCGTTATCCAACAGCAAGATTATCGTTAATAAGGAAGAGCTGGAGGAGCTGCTGGTGGAGCTGCGACTCAGGATACCGGATGAAATCAAGAAATATCAGAAAATCATCAGCCAGCAGGAAACCATTTTGAATGAAGCCCAGGCCCAGGCGGATGTCATGCTGGACGACGCCAAGAAGCAGGCGGATTCCATGGTAGCCCAGGCCAGCGAACAGACTTCGGAGATGATCAATGAGCATGAAATTATGCAGCGCGCGTATGCCCATGCCAACGAAGTGGTGGAGCAGGCCAGCATACAGGCCCAGGCCATCGTGGACTCTGCCGTGAACGATGCCAACGGAATCCGCCAGAGTTCCATCCAGTATACGGACGACATGCTGCGCAGCCTCCAGACCATCATCAACCATACCATGGAAGGCGCCAGGGGACGTTTTGACGCCTTTATGACTTCCATGCAGTCCAGCTATGACATTGTTTCCTCCAACCGGAATGAACTGTCAGGCGGCATTGTGAGACCGGAGGAGGGCGAAGGCCAGGTTCCTCAGGAGATGGAGGACGGCCAGCAGCAGGCATAGGCTACCGGAACAGGGATACATAAAATATGAGACAGGACAGAGCGCTGTGGAGTGTTTTCCACAGCATATAATGCCGGATGGACAATCCGGCATTTTTTAATACGCTTTTTGTCTGAAATATGCCGGAGAATCCGCCGAAGGCAGCGGAACCAATGATAAGGAGGGCACCCATTTTTCCCGGCACAGAGGATGCGATAATCTGGATGCCGGTGGTGATTTCCACACTTCCCCGCCGGGCCGGGCGGAGCAGGGGAGGCATCTGAAAGGGAAACACGGTCAGATACAGGGCCAGGATGCAGAACAGCATAATATAGCCCCCTATTTTCACCATGGTCTCAAAGCAGCTCATCATGTGGGTGTCAAAGGAAAAGCTGGCTGGCGTCTCCGGTTCTGAACAGGCCGGTGACTCCGGTTGGGACTGTGCTACTAACGGGTATGTTTCCTCAAGGGTCTGTCTCTTGTAATGATAGCAGTATCTGGCTAATATGGAGATGGGAAGTATGGGCAGATACAGGGCAGCCAGGACAGCCCACAGCGGGCAGGGAGGTATCATGGAGGGAATCAGGGCAATCTGGGCCATTACATATCCCAGCACAAACATGGGGCTGGGGTGATTGCTGATGGCCAGCAGGTATTTGCCCTCCTGAGCAGAGAGCCTTCCCTGGTCCAAAAAGTCGCTGGTGGTCTTGGCACCCATGGGATAACCGCATAAAAGCCCGCTCATGAGGCAGAAGCTGCCCTGATCTGACAGGGACAGGATACCTGAGAGGATGGGCTTAAAAGGGCCGGTGAGGATGCGGATGGCATCCATGGCCACGATGACGCCGGAGCATATCATGAAGGGAAGAAGGGTGGGAAGAACCACATTTCCCCAGAGCACAAGCCCTTTTCTGGCACCTTCCAGCGCCAGTCCAGGGTTGAACAGCAGCATGAGCAGACAGAGGACAGACAGAATGCCTCCAATGGATTTTTTCATACGCACCTGAATACAATGGTTTATACAAATATATTGTAAAGGGTGGCGGGCTATGCCTTTGATTCTTATTTTGCTGCTGGCGGTATTCCAGTGTTCCATTACCAATTATCTGATTACGAATCCGGATTATTACCAGCTGGGGCCCTATTCCTGGGAGAATAATGATTTCAGGGCCATGCGTCTGGGGGATGCCGTGGCAGGGCTTGACAGCCTGGACACGGATATGGTCACGACCCTGATGGTGGAACACGATTATGATCTTACAGGTCTCAAGGACACCAGATATAACAACAGGCTGCTGGCTGCTGCCAGGCCGGCGGATTACAGAAAGCTGAAACACGCATATGAGACCGTCCTGGGGGATTTAAAGTATTTTCCAATACCCAAAAGCCGGAATAAGGACACGCCGGAGGTGGTGTTTGAGGACGGCTGGCTGGATGGGAGGGGGTATGTAAGCGGCGGGGATGATGATGGGGATGGCGGCGGACAGGGAGATGGTCAGGCAGGGAGCGGACAGCAAAGCAGCCCAAAACGCCACCATGAAGGCTGCGATATCATGGGAGCAAAAATGCCTCCCGGATATTATCCGGTTGTCAGCATGACGGACGG